>CAZPPD010000176.1:0-9070 GCA_964588185.1 uncultured Alcaligenaceae bacterium
CCCAAACAACCACATGGCCGACACGATCCCCCGTTGCCAAATAGCGGCCGTCATCGGAAAAAGCGCACGTGTAAAGCATCGAAGTAAAATGAGTCGGCGTGCGTTCTTCATGGCCCCGAAGCTCATGCAGGCGGCGGCCGGAATTTACCTCCCAAATACGGCACACCATATCATCGGCAACGCTGGCGACTTTGCTGCCATCGGGTGAAATATTGATTTTCCGGATCCAGCGGCTGTGGGCATCAACGGTGCGGATTTCCCGATTGGTTTCCAGATCCCACCAGATCAACTTGCCGTCGTAACCCCCGGAGATGACCTTGTTGCCGGCAAGCCGCACGCTGGTCACGTAGCGGCCGTGATTCGCCAATTCCCGGGCTTCGGGATTATTCTGAGAAGCATCCAACTCGAGTACTTTTCCTTCGGAACTGCCCACCAACAATCGCTCGGAGTCCGGTACCTGCGCTACGGAAAACAGAATATCGCGACGGCGGATCTCACGGATAGTTCGAAGACTTCGGGGTGTATTCGGCATGGTATTATCACCTTACTTGGCGTGGAAAAGCTCACCCTATAAGGTGAGCATGGAATTTGTAGCTCTTGTGTGCCCTGCCACACTTTTTTGCTGAGTCAATCTTTAGGCGAGTACTTCTCGGATAGGTTCTGTCCCGGGATCGGTTAGGGGCACTGGCCGCGATCCGACATAATAGTTCTTCCGATGGCTAATACCCAAAGCCCGGTAGATCGTCGCGAACACTTCGGCTGCTCCGACTTCCCCATCTGCGACCCGGTTGCCGGATTCTTCGGTGCGACCGTAAACCGTGCCGCCGCGAACTCCACATCCGGACAAGCTGCAGCTCCAAGCGGAAGCAAAATGGTCGCGGCCCAGTTGGCTGTTGATCCGTGGAGTGCGGCCAAATTCTGCCAGGGTGATCACCAAGGTGTTTTCCAGGAGCCCACGTTCGGACAGATCATCCAATAAGGTGGACATCACATGATCCAATTCCGGAACCAGTTCCTGATGGGTCTCAAAGTTCTGGCCATGGCTATCCCACCAGGCGCGACCCACGCGAACGAATGGAACTCCAGCTTCGACCAATCGCCGAGCGGCAAGAACCTGGCGGCCAAATAACGTGGGGCCAAATCGATCCCGGACCCGCTCCGGTTCCTGGGAAATATCAAAGAGTTGCTCGCTCGCCATAATGCCGCGAACCCGCTGGAAAGCTTGACGATGGCTATCCAAACTTAACGACGCCCGGCCTTCTTCGAAATGGCGGCTGAGCATCGACCGCAGTTCACCACGGGTTTGATGGTCTTGATCGCTAATGGAAACGCGGCGAATGTTTTCCGGGATCATAGACGTGGTCAGTTCCATGCCTCCATAGCGAGCCCCCAAAAACCCGGGTGTGGTTCTCACGTTGTTGCGTCCTTCCGTCGCGGTGTAGTAGGCAACATAGTCGGGCACCGGACTGTCTTCACGTCCCAATTCCCGTGACAGGACTGCCCCCAAGTCAGGATAATCCAGGTTGGACTCATTGCGGCGGCCGCGCATCATCAATCGAGCTCCGCCGCCATGGTCGCCCACCCGCGTGTTCAGCGAGCGAATGATAGCGGTATCCTGCATCCGGCGGGCCATCTTCGGCATGAGTTCGGAAATGCGGATGCCGTTGACATTGGTTTGGATGGAATTAAAGGGACCGCCATTGGGAGTTCCCGGCTTTGGATCCCAAGTCTCCATTTGGCTGGCACCGCCGGCAAGCCACAGCAGAATGCAACGCTTCTGGTTTCTCGCCAAGTCTTCCCGGACTTGCTGGGAAGCTAAAACGGACTCGATGCTTGCCATTCCGGCGACTGCCCCGGTTCCGGCTGCAGCCAATGTTCCCAGGAAACCTCGGCGGCTGATGCCGTGGTCCGGTGAACCGCAAAATTGTTTCCTAAACATGAATATCCCCCCAGGAAATCAAGTTTCCGTTTATGAATGCCTTAGTAGTTAAAACGAAATTCCGAACTGGTCATCAATGCCCACACAATTTGTTGGCAAGCAGATTCCTCGCGGTCCTGACGCTGTTGCATATAGTTGGCCAATGCTTTTACTTCTTCCATGCGGGCCGGGCGGCAAAGGATGGTCTGCACAGCATATTTGGCCCGTTCCTCCAGATTGTTGATCTGTTGCAGCCGTGAAACCAAACTGTTCCCAAGCAATCGCTGATTCAAATCCTTGTTATTGGCAAATAACATGGCCTCATCCACGCTAACCTCAAATCGCTCCTTGGGCAGCGGAAAGTTCCGAGCCAATCCTTCTCCGGACCGTTCGATGGACTCAATCCTTTGCTCTCGCTCTTTTTCCTCTTTTGGGAAGGACTCGGGATCGGTGGCTGCCAGTTGCAAGGAAGCTCCCATTTGCATGGGGGACAACGGCCGAAGCTTGGCAACGGCGAAGAGTTGTTCTCCCGGATAAATGTCCTTGTCCCAGTGGCTGCTGCGGGCATAGGTGTCACTCAGGACGATGCCCCGGATCAGGCGGCGCAGGTCATAGCCATGATTCTCGGTATCCCTAGCCAGCCATTGCAAGAGTCCGGGATGGCTGGGTGGATTTTCCGAGTGCATCTGGTCGAGCGGCATTACTAATCCACGCCCAAGGAATCGATACCAGATGCGATTCACCAGGGCTCGGGAGAAGAAATGGTTTTGTCCCGAAGAAAGGGAGATCTCCACCAGCTTGGACCGCAAGCTAAACTTGGGCCGCGGCGGTGGTTGACGTTTCTTACTCGCTCGTTTGAACAACTCCTGCTCGCGTTTCTTTTCTTCCTTACTGGGTTCTTCCATTCCCGGCGGATCAATTGTCTTTCCGGTCAGAAACATGACCGGGGCCACTTTAGGTTTGCCTTTGTTGGGAGTGTAGCGAACCGAGCCATAACTGCGTTCCGCCAAGAACCCGCGATTATCAAACGTTCGGGAGAAGAAGGATTTCATGCCATAAAAATGATCCTGGGTCCAATCGGTCACATGCGGGTGATTGTGGCACTGGGCACAGCTAACGTTGACGCCGAAGAAAATGACGCTGACATCATTAGTAACCTGATTCAAATCCCGAACGCGGCTGCGCAGGAATTCTTTGGCTCCCTTGGCGTCGGTCAAGTCCGGCAGAACCAGTTCGCGGAAGATTTGATCCCAGGAGCGGTTTTCCTTGAAGCAGCTGCGAAGATACTCCCGCAGAGATCCATTCCGCCCTTCTTCATCCAGCAGGTAATAAAATTCCTGAGCTTGATGGCGAACAAATCCGGGAGAGGCCATCAAGCGATCTATCAACTTGGTTTTTTTGTTCTCGGATTTATCCGCAAGATAATTTTCCACTTCGTATTTCGTCGGAATCCGGCCGACCAGATCGAGCGTCACCCGGCGCAAAATGGTTGGATCATTTGCCAAAGGAGCGGGAGTGACATTGGCTCCTTTAAGTTTCAAATTTATGTAATGATCGATAACCGCTTCTATCGGTCGGTTTGCAGGCAAGAGGTTTTTCGTTTCCTCGGCAAGCAAATTTGAGAAGGTACAAACCAAGAGCACTATAGAAGAAAGAAATCGAGCCATGGGGTGGGCCTCAAGTGAATAGCATTATTAGGCGGGAAAAAATAACCATCTATAAAATAATGCAACCTCTAGGGGGGAATCAAGTAAAAAAATGGCACCTTTAAGGTAGGCAAAAAGGGAGGGCATTAAGGATTATCGCAGGTGTGGGCAAATAATCTTATTTTTCTTCCTTTCTCCGGTACCACTCAATCGCGATCGGCTCAATCTTTTTTATCCAATCATTCTTGCCATCGTTATATGCCGTGATGTCATCAGGATGGAGGGCGTAAACCTTTTGCTTGAATGCGGCATACTCATCGCGAACTTCCTCATGGAATCGCAAGTAAGCACAAAAAGCCAAGTGCCGCTCGATGTCTGGATCTCCTCGTTGGTAGATGTGTATATTACGGGTCCGATTTTCGCCTTGATCCTTGGTGAAGTAGCGGCGGCCAGGAAGTCCATATTCGCCCCAAGCTTTGTAGCCGGCCTCTTGGAGGATCTTCGTCTTTCTGTCTATAGCCTCCAAGTCTTGAACCACGGGAAGGAGATCGATGATGGACTTTGCCGGTAAGCCGGTAACAGAGGTGCTGCCGATATGGTGGATCGCAATCAGCTCGGAGCCGAGCAACGATTGAAGTCGTTCGGATTCCCTAGCAAACTCGAGGGGCCAATCTTGGGAGTAGTCGGAGAATATGTATTTACTTGGCATCCCAATTGGACATTTTTTAGGGTAAAGTGAGCATCAGTTCAAAGACATAAGAGATGTTTCTTGGACTCATCTGTAAATGTACCATTTAATGGGAATTTGCAATTGTATAACTGGTGTTGGACAAGCCTTCCATGGTTCGGGGATTGTTTAATGGGTGATTTTTTAGCGAGGATCTTTTGAAGAAGATTGTCGAAAACCACGAACAATTTGGACAATTCCAAAAATAAAGATTCCACATAAAAGAAAATAGGTTCCGGCCTTAGCCTCGGCCGACGCTGCGAAAAGGAGTGCGTTCTTCAGTAGAAATCCAAATAATCCCATTAATGCCATTCCGCCGCCAACCATCATGTTTCGCTTGGCAATATCCGAGTGTGTTCTCTCTTCTGCTTTTTTGACAGCCTTTAACTTAGAACTCAAACCCTTCGCTTTTTTGGCGATTCCGGCTTGCTGGAGATCGGCAACAATTTGTGTAGCGGCGTTCATTAAATAACCTTCGTCCTTTAATGCTTTGCGAACTTCCCGAGGTTCCGTGCCTGATTGGAGAAGCTGAATGGCAAAAGCATAAGCAGATTCCAGTTCCATCAATTGTGCTTCTTCGGAATTCGGTCCTTGGTCCGGTGGCGGTGGGACAAACATTGATCCTCTCCTGTGAAAGAAAAATGGCAATAATTTCCAGACGAAAAGAAACTTTTCCGACTAACCTGATTGCTCTGATTTTACCGACTAACCCATATCGGCGAAGCCCAGGCCATTTGCCCATTTCGTTGCAGCATGCGAACATAGTAGTAACTTGTCTTCCTCTCCGCAGGTGGATTTGCATCCGCCCATTCAAAGCGAGCTTCTTCTACTCCTAATTTTGGTCGCACGGTGTGGACGGCCTCACCGTTGCGGATCACCTCGACCTTGTCGATGGGACCTGTGCCCAGAATTACTACTTTTAATTTGGGTTGCCGTGTGGTTACGGAATCTCCCATCAGGTGATTTCCCATGCGTACATCCATAATGATGTTGTCGGTTGCCCCATAAGTGTGACGCTTCTTCATGGCTTCCACCAAACCTTCGCGGGAGAATTTTTCGGCCAGGATGCAGGCGTAGCTAACATGGGTCGAGATGTGATCGCTGGAAGCTTGAAAGCCCAGTTTGTAGCCTTTGTCCAATGCTTTGGACACAAACCCTGCGGGTTCGAACTTACCGTGGATGCGAATGGTTTCGGCGTCGATGGTCTTGGGAGCTTTAGGGGCTTCGTAGGAGGTGTGGTAGCCCTGGAAGATCTCGACGAAAGGTTCCAGTTCCGGGTCGTGGGCATCCTTCCAATCGGTTCCTTGGCTTGTGGCCGAGGTGTGCAGAGTGCAGATGCCTTCGGTTCTTCGGAGATAGGCATACAAGTTGGGAGTGTCCCGCTTTTGCAATGCCGGGATTGGTCGCGGCAACGGCAACGTCTTATGGCCTCGTTTGGTCCAGATGACATTACGGTGGCCGTTCGGGTAGCGGACGCTGCGTTCGTAACCGTACATGGAGATGAAACGCCCGGGGACGGTGTAGAGGTCGTTGGAGTGCTGCGTGCGCCACCAGCAATATTCATTGTCGTTGCCCATGTTGTGGTCCCCCACCATAATGTAATCGAACAGAGCCGCATCAATTCCATAGCGATGCAGATCCATCAAAGACCCATCGCCCATGCCGTCGGTGGAGATGTCCGTGTGCCGGTGCAAATCGCCTCGAAAGATGTGGTAAGTGCGGCCACCCACTTCGACTTTGTAGTTGCGAATGCGGTCAACTTGTTCCGTTTCGCGCGGGTGGCAAAGAGCCGCGATGGGCGTGTTTTCTTTTTCTACCGACTTTAGGTTCATCTTCTTTGGAGCAGGTGCATGATCCAGCCGGCTCACAGCCACATGGTGGTTTCGGGGAGTCATGCCGCGAGTTCGCCAGTCGCGATTGTCACTTGCGTAGGCGAGGTAGATGTTGCCGTTGCTATCTTCTGCACTCACAATTCTCATGTCATTACGGCCGACGGATTGGGGCAGAGCAATAGGGGATAGCCAGCGGTCGCCAAGATAAGCAGTGGTGAACCCATTCCAGCGGGCTTGAATAGCCCAGCCATCCTCCCGCGGACGGCGGCAAGTGCGGTGACGAAATGCCATCCAGATGCG
The DNA here is from genome assembly GCA_964588185.1 of uncultured Alcaligenaceae bacterium. Taxonomy (GTDB): domain Bacteria; phylum Planctomycetota; class Planctomycetia; order Gemmatales; family Gemmataceae; genus CAZPPD01. The sequence goes on from CAZPPD010000176.1 coordinate 6,424, forward strand.
ACCTTTTTGATCCGCTTGGAGTTGGGGATATTCATTGTATTCCTGCATAGACTCCGGCAGGCAGGTAGCAAATGCCTTGGTGGGTTCCTGCCATTTGTTGTCCGACCAGCAAGCAACTCGAATGGATCGTGAAGCATAAAGCCGCGAAGTATCCTGGCGTTTCTGGCCACCATATAAGAAACCGGTATCCTTTCCCCACTGGGGGCCGGCTTCATCCCAAGCGGCCCATAAACGGCCTTTGCCGTCGCAAGCAAGACTAATGTGTGCTCGAAACCTTTGGCTTCCTATCTCCTTCCCGGGATAATGGATGTCATCCAATTTTCCCGTCAGCCCTTTGGATAAGCTGCGGAAGCAAACATCGTAATCACTTCCTTGGTAGGCATCCCAACCAATCCAAATTCGATCTGAGGTCGGATCTGCGGCAACACAAGGGTTCCAGTCATTCTTCTTACTGTTGCTGATTAATTTTGGCTCCTGCCATTTGTTGTTGAGAACACTGGTAACAAAGATGTCCGATTGCCCATTGCGAAAACCTTGCCACACCAACCAAGCACGCCCTCGACTATCCGTCGTCATCCGGTGCCAGAAATCGGGGCCGGGATCTTTGGTGAGCTGTACCGCTTTGCCGAGTTTGTTACCGTTCAGAGGTCTCGCCCACAGGTCCCAGTTATTCTTTGTCTGCGCGGAGTAGGTAATCCAGATGGTTCCGTTCTTCGCCTCTGCCAGAGCTACCCGAAAGTAATGGCCTTTCGGAGCAATAATCATTGGTTTGGACCATGGCTCGGTGCCGCTGTCACGCTGAGCCAACAGAATTCGATCGTTTTCCTTTTGGTAAGCAACCCAGGCGAGGTATTGTTTGCCGGTCTTACGGTCGATCCAAAAAGCCGGGTAATCATCTTGAACGGCGTTTGGTGTCCGCCAAGGAGCAGCTTTCCGCGCTAATTTTGTATCCGGCAATCGTTCAATGCGGACCTGACCTTGTAAGGCCGTAATCGGTTCGCCAAGGTTGATTTTTTGGGCTACCAGTTTCACTTTTCCCTTGGAAAGCTTTAAGGTGATGGTGGGATTAGCTCCTTTAACCCGGATGGTTACTCCATTGGGCCATATTTCCATATCCGGTTGGATGCGTGGCTTGCCGGTTGCCAGATTGACACCAAAGCGTTTGCCGGGTTTGATGTAGCTGCGGGTTTTGCATTCCCAGCCGTTTGTTCCCAGGACTTTGTCCGTTCCCTCGAAACGCCACCCGTCAATGGCCAGGATTTCTCCCCCGGAAACCGAGAGTTTTCCATTCCATTTAGTTGCGGTCTGATCTTTTACGCCCAAAACAACTCGAAACGTATGGATTGGCGGTTCTTCCTGCCACATGGCAGCTACTGCAAAGGCCAAGGCTGCAAAGGTAAGGCCTGCTTTTGTCAGGCGGGGAAACAATCGGGACATGGATTACTCCGGGAACATGGGATGACTTGTTACCCGGTTATTTTGGTAGGAATAAAGGGAAGTGCAAAAGAAAAATGGAAATAATGTTTGTGTTGAACGCCAATAAGCTTTCCACAGCAAAGCCAGAGTCGCACCGTTAAGCGGCACACCCTGGCTTACAATGGGTGCTGAAGGATTTATTCCTTAGAAAAGTCTGGAAGATCCTCTTTACCTTCTCGTCCAAGGATGCGATGCATTCGCGGCGCCACTGGGCTTTGAAGCCCCCCCAACAGAGTGTTAAGGATTCATGGTGTTGGCATGGGCCTTGGAAATTCGGGTATCCGTTCGAAACGGAGACATGAGTAGGTCCAAGCCGTTGCCGGAATGATCTACCCCGAGATGATGGCCGACCTCATGGGCCAAGGTGTCGTGAGTTTGCCGGCTGATGTTGTCCTCGAAGATACAGTTGCCGCCGCTGGTTCCGGCTGCGGTGTGGTCGGTGTTTGGCGTGTTGTCCTGTTCGTATTCCCAGACGAAATAGACATTCAAATCAGCAGACGGATCCCGCTTGGTTGTTACATCATCCCATTCGTGTTCGACTGCGGCGACACCTTTGAGGTGGGAGGAGAAGCGGACCACATCTCCAAGATCCTGATTAATGGTTACATTCTTGCGGACGCTATTTTTGACGAGCTTCACATTGGCTTGAGGAAAAAGGATCTCGTTGGGGTCTCGCTTGGTTTTCTGACCGGCATTGTCCTGAATAAACTGAAAAGTGATTTTAACTTTCTTCTCGGTTTTCACCGCTATTTCGAGACGGGTGAGCACATTCTTTCCTTGGCGGACTTCGACGAACGTTTTGCCTTTCGCTACTCCTTTGATTTTTACGGTCCGCCCGGTTTGGGGGAACCACTCCGGGTAAACCTGAACCGTGGCGATGCCCGGAGTTAGACTGACAACATCCAAGCCGTCTGCGTTGAATAAGCGAAGCTTTTTCTCGCCATTGACCGGCACCATCAACCATGCAGGAACGGCGTTCGGATCAAAGCCATCTTTTTCTTCCATGGCTTCAAAATGCGGGGGAATTTTCTTTGGCTTAGGCGGCGGCGGAGATTTCGGCAGCAGCTCGTCGAGCTTGGTCATGGTTTGCTTACCGACGATCCCGTCTACCGACAATTTGTATTTGCTCTGGAACGCCCGAGTTACCTGGAAAGTTTCCTTGCCGAAGATG
>CAZPPD010000177.1:0-9046 GCA_964588185.1 uncultured Alcaligenaceae bacterium
GGTGGTTTTCTTTCTGCAAATCCTCACCCAAAATGAAGTTGGCGGGGGAATTATTACTGATTCTCTGCTATTGGATCCCAAATTGGGTTTCTCTTGGCAAGTGTGGCGATTATTGACATGCGCTTTTCTGCATGCACCCGGTTCCATTTGGCACATTTTATTCAATATGCTGTTTTTGTGGTGGTTTGGGCATGCCTTGGAGGAGATGTACGGTTCTCGGGAATTTTTAGTTTTATACTTAACTTCTGCCATTTTCTCCTCAGTGGTTTATTCCGTATTATCCTTAATTCTTCATGATAACAGTGTTGCCTTGGGAGCCTCGGGGGCGGTTTATGCGGTTACGGTCCTTTATGCGCTTCATTTTCCCCGCCGGACCATTCTGTTATTTTTCATAATCCCGGTGCCCATTTGGGCGTTATTGGGATTTTACCTGATCGGGGATCTCTTTGTATTCGCTCATCAATTGAATCCGAGAGGCGGGGTAAGTTCCAATGTGGCTGTCACGGCCCACTTAGGGGCTGCATTGTGCGTATTTTTTTATTTCCGCTTAAGCTGGCGCTTAACCAAACTATACCTGTTCAATTTCCAAATCAAACCCCGCCGCCGAACCCGCCCGCGACTCCGAGTCTACCAAGGAGCCGACCAACCCGGAGAATCTCATTCTCCAATCACGGCCCGCTCGGATATTGACGAACAATTGGAAGCCAAAGTGGATGCGGTATTGGAAAAGATCAAAAAGACCGGACAAGAAAGTTTGACGGAGAGTGAGAAGAAGATTCTGTTCCAGGCCAGCGAAATCTATCAAAAACGGCGTTCTCCCGGAGACGAATAAAATGCCCTTATATGAATTTGTTTGTTCGAAATGCGATCTTCAATTTGAGGAACTGGTATTCGGTAAAGAATCCGTGGAATGTCCCAAGTGTCAAAACCAAGAAGTCGAACGGCAAATGAGTCTCCCGGCACGTCCGCAACAAAGCTTGTCCACCGTTCCTACCAATTGTGCCGGAGATGGACCTCCCTGCGGGGCGCCTTGGTGTGGAAGGAAGCCTGATTAAAGGGCTTCTGCCAACTCAACCAGTGGGACTTTGGGGTAAAGATTGAAATTTTGTGGAAACGAGCGGGCACAATTGGCAATAATGCTTTCTTTACGATCAGCCGAAACTCCACAAAAAGAATATCCCAATGAAGTTCCACTTGATTACCGCATTCGTTGCTTTCATTTCCCTTCTACAACCTGCTTGGTCTCATGCTTCTGCCAAGCCGGTTAACATCGTTCTGATCATGATCGATGATCTTGGATGGAGCGACTTGCACTGTCAGGGCAACAAGCGGCTCCATACTCCGAACATTGATAAGCTCGCTTCCCAAGGGATGCGATTCACGGACGCCTATGCAGCCGCCCCGGTTTGTTCGCCAACCCGGGGTGCCGTTCTAACCGGGATGGCCCCGGCTCGGTTGCACATCACCAATCACATCAGTAACCGGGACTTTACACCCAAAGGGGCAAAGCTCATTCAGGCGGAGACAATGAATCGCTTGCCGCTGGAACGTGTTACCCTTGCGGAGTTGCTGAGGGCAGCTGGTTACGCTACCGGCTTTATTGGCAAGTGGCATCTTGCGGGAACCCCGCAGGCTCAGGGCAAAGGCGACCTGCGTTTCTATCCGCAGCGCCAAGGGTTTGATCTCAACTTTGGGGGATGTGCCGCCGGTGGACCGCCGACTTACTTTGATCCCTATCGCATTCACAATATTCCCAGTCGCCGCAAAGGGGAATACTTGCCGGATCGTCTCGCCGACGAAGCCATTCAATTCATCGGCAAACACCGCGAGGAACCTTTCTTCCTCGCCCTTTGGCCTTACACCGTTCACTGGCCAATGGAAGCTCCCGAAAAGCTGATCAAGAAGTATGAGAAACGTGTCGGGTATGGATTAAAAGACGCACGCTATGGGGCGATGATCGAAGCGATGGATGCGGCAGTGGGCCGAGTGCTGGCGGCTTTGGATGAGAATAACCTTACCGACAACACCATCGTAATCTTTAACTCAGACAATGGCGGTTACTCGGGAGTGGCGGATAATCGGCCCTTGCGTTCGGGCAAGGGATACCTCTATGAAGGCGGAGTGCGGGTTCCGCTCATAATTTGCTGGCCGGGAAAGGTCCAGGAAAAATCTATATGTCCTACCCCGGTCATCAGCATGGACTTCTTTCCGACCCTTCTGGAGGCGGCGAAGGTAAAGGCCAACAAAGATGCACCACTGGACGGGGAATCCCTCATTCCTTTGTTAACCGGTAAGGGCAAGCTGAAACGCAAGGCGATATACTTCCACTATCCCAACTACGCCTGGCATGGGAAGAACAAACTGGGAGGAGCGATTCGTTCGGGTGACTACAAACTGATCGAGTGGTACGAGGATGGTTCGCTGGAGCTGTACAACCTGGCCAAGGATATAGGGGAGACAAAAAACTTGGCCAAAGCAATGCCGCAACGAGCGACCCGGCTCCGCTCGCAGTTTCAGGCATGGTTGCGAGATACGAAGGCTGCGATGCCGCGGCGGAAGGATTAATGTATATTCTGCAGCTCGGAATTGTAGGCTTCCATTAAGGCGCTTAAAATGGAATAGCACCTTAAGTTAGTAGGTTTTGGATGACGTGACCATGACTCCCCGGATCAAGAATATTTCGATCTCCGGCATTCGAACCCTGGACGAATTTTCCCTGGACATAGATGGGTTCGTCCTCATTGGCGAGAATGGAAGCGGGAAAAGTTCGATTATTGAAGGATGTGAATTGCTGCGGAGATTAGCGAATTCTAATTTTCATAGTGAATACATTTCCATTCATGGGGGCGATAGTTCACTAATTCGTAATGGACACAATGAAATTGAACTCGGTGCAACTGTAGAAGGGAAACCCTGGACCGCCTTTTATAAAATTCGATTCAATGGAAAAGGTATTTCTGAGGAGACCTTTCTTGTCTCACCAGAGGAGGTTTCAGAAGTAAGAAAACTTTTGATCGATAGAAATGTTGGTTTAGCAATTTACACCTTAAACGGTGAGAAAAAAATTTTATATGACAAAATGAACCGCCAGATGGCAGCGATTGCACATTATCACCATCACCCTGATGAAATTGTCCAAATTGTTAACGCCGCTTTTCGTCAAATTGATGTGCTGATCGACCAAAACATGGAAAGCGTGATCGAAAGTAGATTCCGGTTTGGTGAGTTCCATCAGTGAAAAAGTATTTCAAGGAGCCTTGAAGAAGAATCTCTTGAATCGCGATAGTGTGTTCAATCAATGTGCTCTAAACACCACCTCTGAAGTACGCTTGAAATTATTGGACAGCCTCCCTGATATTCAACGACTGGTAACAAAAATTATAGAATCGCTTTGATTTTCACTTCCGGATTACCAACTTTATCCTCGCTCCTACAATAATAGAAAATTTACATCCCACCTGGACGGAGATAAACCAATGCCACGTGTATTTGTTAGCGATAAATTGGGCCCTGCGGGGTTGGAGATGTTGCAGGAATCCGGGTTGGATTTGGACAACCGGCCCGGGTTGAAGGGCGAGGAGTTGCTCCAAGCGTTACAGCAAGCCGATGTGATGATTGTTCGCAGCGGCACCAAGGTTACCGGGGAACTGTTGGAGAATCCCGGGAAACTGCGGGCCGTGATTCGGGCCGGAGTCGGGGTGGACAATATTGATGTTCCCGAGGCTACCCGGCACGGCATTGTGGTAATGAATACTCCCGGGGGCAATACCGTGAGTACGGCCGAACACACGGTAACCATGATGATGGCTCTGGCCCGGCATATTCCCACTGCGGATGCCACCTTGCACCAGGGAAAATGGGAGCGTAGCAAATTGGTCGGGGTCCAGCTGGCAGGCAAAACGCTAGGGATTATTGGCCTTGGGCGAATCGGCCGCGAGGTGGCTCGGCGGGCGATTGGTTTGGATATGAAAGTGGTGGGTTATGATCCCTTCTTGACTGCCGAGCGGGCCAACCAGTTGGGGATTGAGTCGGTTGAGACCTTGGAGGAAGTCCTGCCGCGAGCAGATTTTCTTACTGTGCACACACCTTTGAGCGATGATACCCTTGACCTCATCGGAGAAGCTCAACTCAAGATGATGAAGCCGGGAGCCCGGGTTCTGAACTGTGCCCGTGGTGGAATTGTTAACGAGAAGGCTTTGGAAGAGGCCCTGAAATCGGGACACATTGCCGGGGCGGCTTTGGATGTCTTCGTGGAAGAACCGCCGGGAGATCATCCGCTGTTAAAGTTATCCAATGTTGTTGTCAGTCCGCATTTGGGAGCGTCCACCACCGAAGCCCAAGAGTCGGTGGCTCGGGAAGCCGCGCAGTTAGCCATAAACTTCTTGACCAAGGGAGAAATTCAATTCTCGGTGAACATGGCTGCCGTGGACCGGACAGAAATGGCCGAATTGCGGCTTTATGTGGATATGGCTCGGCGATTGGGGTTGTTGCATGCCCAGATGTGCCAAGGTTCCATTCGGAAGGCTGAAATTTGCTACCGGGGAGAAGTGGCGGACAAGAATACGCGTCTGCTGACAGCGGCTTTCACTGCAGGGTTATTGGAATCGCATTTGGCCGAAGAAGCGAACATTGTAAATGCGGAAGTTCTTGCCCGCGAACGGGGGATTGAGGTCATCGAGAAGACGAGTTCCAAAAAAGGGGATTTCAATACGCTGATTCGGGTGGATGTGGAGACGGAGAAAAAGACCTACACGGCTTCAGCGACCCTTTTTGGCAACCAATATCTACGATTGGCACAGTTGGGTTCGTTCCATATGGATGCCATTATGGATGGCGTGATGTTGATCTTCACTCACCACGATAAGCCCGGATTGATTGGCCATATCGGGACTATCTTTGGCAAACATCAGGTGAACATCGCCCAAATGACGGTGGGGCGAGCGCAACCGGGAGGAGAAGCAATAGCCGTGCTTAATCTGGACAACGACCCGCCCGAAGAAGCTCTGAAGGAAGTCAAGAACCACGAGGCGATCAGCAGTGTGTGTGTGGTGAAATTGCCTGCCGCGGGAGAGATGCCGGTTTGGTTTTCCTGAACTATTCCCTTGGATAAGCTTGGGCGAAGTCGTAAGGTTTTCGCCTAAAAAGGGCATTACTATGGATCTATCGAAGGCACAACCAGCATTACATTCTCAATAAATCTAAAGGTAAGAACTTGAACCTCCAAATTGAAGCCATACCTGTTCCTTTGCGGGATGACCGGTAACGGCGGGCTACGCGTCGCCGGGAGTCGTGTCTGGTTCGAAAGTGTTTGGCATCTGCACACTCAGGGTGCTAGCCCAAAGGAGATTGTGGAAGGGTTCGACACCCTCGAGGTTGCCGACGTTTGTGCCGTGCTCGCCTGGGCCTTGCGGCACCCGAAAGATGTGACCCACTACCTGAAAAGCCGTGACCAAGAAGCTGCCAGGGTAAAACGCGAACTGGAGGATGGCGGTTTTCACAACCCTTATCCCGCACCGCTTCAACGATGGGCGTGAAGTTCCGGCTTCCTAGTTGGATCGAATCATGCGTGAGTTGGTTGTTCAATTCGGTGGCATTTCAGATGAAGGGGTGACAAAGGGACAATGGATCGATCCGCGAGATTTCCACAACTAACGGGATCAAAGCCAACGTGTATCAGTGGTATGTGATAACAGTCTGTTGTGGGAAGCTCAACAAGCGGTGATTAAAATAGGCAGGGAGCTTGGCCAACGACAAAGCGCTGGATGACACCGCTGCCGCAAACCTGGCCCTGCAATGCCGCTTGAAGACCATCTAATTTTCTGATTCCCGCACAGCCTGTGCGAGAATTGGCCGGAGCAATTCTGCCACAGTTGTGGCAGAATTACAAACCTTGACTCCAAAACAGGTTATGGAAATGAAAAAGGATGCATGATGGCGAAAAAATTACCGGGCAACAAGAGCGACCGCACGCCAAAAAAAGTTTCGACAGTCAAGAATCCAACCAAACGGGCCAAAGGAAATGGGCTACCTAATGGATACAAGGAACTCCTTCAAGACATAAAAAATCGAATTGGAAAAGCACAGATAAAGGCGGCTGTCGCCATCAATCGGGAAATGACCGAACTATATTGGCACATCGGGAAGGAAATCATTCACCGGCAGGAGCAAGAGGGATGGGGAAAATCAGTCATCGAAAAGCTGGCCAATGATCTTCAAAAAGAGTTCCCGGGAATTGGAGGATTTTCCCTCCGTAATATCTGGCGCATGCGAAAGCTATTTCTAGCCTATAGCAAGGAGGTTAAAAATCTCGCGCAACCCGCGCGAGATTTGGATGGTGAAAATCTGCCACAAGCTGTGGCAGAAATTCCATGGGGTCACAACATTGTCTTGATTGAAAAAATCAAGGACCCTGGGCAAAGACTTTGGTACGCGCAAAAAACAATCGAGCACGGATGGTCACGAGTCGTACTTACCCACCAAATCGAAAGCGACTTATACAAGCGACAAGGGAAAGCATTGACCAACTTCAAAAGCACTTTGCCGGCTCCCCAATCGGACCTCGCTCAGCAAGTCCTGAAGGATGAATATATTTTTGATTTTCTTACGTTAGGAAATGCCGCCAAGGAACGGGATCTGGAAAAGGGCTTATTGGAAAAGATCCGCAAATTTCTGGTTGAAATGGGAAGAGGATTCGCATTCGTCGGCAGCCAACATCATCTTGAGGTTGGGGGCCAGGACTATTACCTCGACCTGCTGTTTTATCATCTCCACCTACGCTGTTTTATTGTGTTGGATCTCAAAATGGAAGAATTCAAACCGGAGTTCGCCGGTAAGATGAATTTCTACTTGTCTGCCGTGGATGATTTGTTGCGGCACTCCAGCGACCAGCCGAGTATTGGTTTGATCCTGTGCAAAGAGCACAACAAAGTCATCGTTGAGTACGCTCTCCGAGATACCAGCAAACCGGTGGGAGTAGGAACTTATCAGGTACGGTCCTTGAAGAAACTCCCCAAAGAGTTACGGAACAGTTTACCAAGTCCGGAACAGCTACAGGCACAGTTGGCAGACGCAGAGGAAAAACAAAAGGAAAAAAGGCAGCCGAAAAAATCCGGCAAAACCAAAAAGTTAAAATCGTCGTGAGGTTGTGAGAGGTTTTGGAGACTTGGGTCTACAATCAGTGACCAGTAGTGTTTTTGGTGTAGAATACCTTATCGAGGACTCACAATCGAAAAAGGTAAGAACTTGAACCTCCAAGTAGAAGCCATACCTGTTCCTTTGCGGGATGACGGCAGTGGTGGGCTAAGAGTCGCTGGGAGTCGGGTGCTCCGGTTCCTAACGGATGAAGACTTTGATGGTCGACTCCTAAAAGCCCTGCTTGGCTCGTCTACCAAATCTTGATCTTGTTCGAGCCAGGGATGTGAATCTGATGGGAACGCCGGACGAAGACATCTTGGCATGGGCCGCTGAGAAGATGTCCTAGGGCTCCGAATAGAGGAATCTCCACAATGCCGATGCACGATTGGACCAAAGTTGAACCGACCATCTATCACCATTTCCACCAGCAATGGTCGGTCGGGATTTGCACTGCACTCAACTCCGGACTATTGCCGTCGGGTTTTTCCGCTTTGATTGAACAACACACCGGCGGTTTGGTGCCGGACGTCCTCGCAGTGGAGCGTCGCAAGCCGCCCCGGCCAAACAACGGATCGGGTGACACCACCACTCTCCCCCAGACGCGAATGAGAATCGAATCCCAAGCAAATACACTGCTCCGCCGAGCCAACCGAATCGCCATCCGCCACCGACTCGGCGAAGTGGTCTGCATGATCGAGATCGTATCGCCGGGGAACAAAGCCAGCCGGTCAGCGGTGAGGTCCTTCGTTGAAAAAACGCACGAGTTCTTGCAGGCCGGCGTGAACGTTCTTCTGGTGGACCCATTCCCGCCCGGACCGCGCGATCCGCATTCCCTCCACAAGCTGATCTGGGACGAAATCGAGGAGGTCCCTTTCGAGTTGCCTGCAGACGAGCCGCTCTTGCTGGCTTCGTACCGAGCCGGGGATGATAGCGTTGGACTATCCCCGATGGCCTTTCTCGAGCCGTTCCGCGTGGGAGCAATCATGAGGGATATGCCGGCTTGGATTGATCCGGATGTATATGTCGACGTGCCGCTGGAGCAGACCTACCAATCCGCTTGGGAGGTGTGTCCCTCGGACTTTCGTTATCTAGTTGAGCATGGACGATTGCCGGAGGAGTGAGAAGAGAACGCTGGTTCAGGAGCATTGAAGTTTAGACAAATACGGAGTGGGTGGGTGATCCAGGACGAGATTTATTACGTCGCTAGTTTGACGAATTTGGGTTAAAATTTACCTAAAGAAGAGTTTAATTCGGACCCTTCATATGAAAGAGGAGATGAGGCGTTAAGCCAGTCGGCGAAATCACTATTAGAAGAGCCAGCCAATCGAAAATTCGTGAGCATTGCTTCTTGCTGAGAAATCTCAATCAAGGCAGGGCAACATAGCCGAACTTCTTTACAAATAGAAAGAACAAATGAAGTTCACAACATTGATTCCGCACCGCTTCAATGATGGGCGGGAAGTTCCAGACTCACAACTAACCCGATATGTGGATCTACTGGCATTTCAGTTCGGCGGCGTATCCGATGAAGGAGTGACTAAGGGGCAATGGATAGATCCAGGGGATTTCCACGTCTATCGAGATCAGAGTCAACGAGTGTCCGTCGTATGCGAACAGTCTGCTGTGGGAAGCACAACAAGCAGTGATTAAGATAGGTAGAGAGCTTGGCCAGCGAGCCATGTATTTTGAAGTTCGTGACTACGACGGCGTCCAAATCCTAGAGGTTCCGTTCAGCGAGTCATGAGTCATTTCTGGAGGAAACCTATGGACCAATCAAAGGCACAAAAGGCACTGGAAATTGTCCGGGAACTTGCGAAAACCGCGGAGTCCGCGACGGACTTACACAACGCCTTCTTCGGCATTGGCGGCGAATTCGGCAAACTCTTCCCAACGCGAACCGAACGCGAAGCCT
>CAZPPD010000178.1:0-9030 GCA_964588185.1 uncultured Alcaligenaceae bacterium
GAGCACCCTCAAGGGGAACCTGGGCGGCAAGTTTAAAGCTGTGGGTTACTTCGCTGAGTTGGCCTTCCGAATCGGGCTCGAAAAAGGTCAATGCGATTTGCTCACCGGTTTTGGCGTGGTCTAAGGGTGAGTTTTCATATTGGACGAGAAGGATCTCATCATCCCCAAGTTTTTTCATTTCTTTCGGCAAAATGGGACCGAATGGTGGTTCGCGGTCCAGGTCCAAACCGGCAACCACACAATAAGGAACTTGATTGTTCCCATAGATAGCGATACCTGCCCGAGATAATTCAGGACCTGGCGGGCAGAGTGCAGCTTCGAGTGCAGCGAAATTCCGGTGGAGCGTGGAGATATTGTTGACCAGGTAAACAAAAGTGGCAGCGTGGGAAAGTCCGGATTTCTCTACTGCCGTTTGCATTGCTTGCGGAACAAACATTTCGTAACTTTCCAGGCTGAGATATTTTGGGATCGGAGTGAAACCGCGCCGCCGGGGTTTCCGCAAGTTCATGGCCCAATCGGCAAGCTTCATGTGTTCTTTGAGTTGCTTTTGCAGAACCGCCTGTTCCTTGCCCGAGGCGAGAATGACATTGATTGGTCTGGGCGGCAGTATATTTTGTTCGCGATCTTGGCTGGTAAGTTCTTCTTGTAAAACCCGTAGGGGGATGTAGACATTGCGGGGCAGGGTGTGGCCCGGTTCCAGGCGAAATCGGCTGCCAAAATGATCGGGCGACAAGATGGCTTTGACTTTCAGGGGCGGGTCAAAGGTGGCGATGACTTCTTTGATCTTCCTGCGGCCCAGCACCGATTCCCGAGGGGTTGCAGTAGCTTGTCTCTCAATGGTTAGGGGAATCGTGTCTCCTTCTTTGACCCCAAGTTCCTTGGCCACAATTGGGGTCAAGACCACCGAGCGATCAAAAATGTCAATGATCTTGTCTTCCGGCGGGCTCCAATAATCACTACCAACAGGTGTGGATTGTCCTGGCCAGAATAGGTCGTCCACGCCCAGTAAGGTTCCCGATTGATTGCCTTTTTTCCCTCTTGTTGTGGCTTTAAGGATAATTGCCGGGCTCAGTTTTTCGCCTTGTAACTTGTCCGCCAATTCTTGACGAAAGAATCTCTTGTTGATCAAGGCAAGTTCCACCCAGCCGAGTTGGTCTTTGGTTAAACTTCGCAAACTGCCTCTTAAGGAATCCCCAACCAGTAACGCTCCCGTTAAAACCGTAGTGCCAACGACGACACCCAGGAAAACGGCCAGGTTTCCTCGCCAGTGGAATTTCAGGTTTTGAATTAACAGTTTGGTGAAACTCATGATGCTTCTACCGGTTGCAGATTTCCATCCATCATTTCCATACGCTGCGGAAATTCCTGGGCAAGTTCCCGGCTATGCGTTACTACAATCAGGATGGTATTTTCTTGGGCGTGAAGATCTTGGAGAAGTTTTCCGACGGTTTTTGCCGTATGCCGATCCAGGTTCCCAGTCGGTTCGTCCGCCAATAAGAGGGCCGGTTTGCAGATCAAGGATCTTGCCACCGCAACCCGCTGGCGTTCTCCACCGGATAATTCAGCCGGGCGGTGTTCCAAGCGATCCGACAAGCCAACCCGCTCCAGTAACTCTCGGGCATATTTCTCAGAGTCACCGGATTCCTTGGAATTTGCCAGCGTCGGAATCAAAACATTTTCCAGCACCGAACACTGGGGCAGTAGATAATGATCCTGAAAGATGAAACCGATGTTCTTGTTGCGAAAGTCGGCAAGTTGAGTTTCATTCAGGGAAAAGGGATTCACCTCCTGCAATTTCACCGTCCCGGAGGTAGGAGTATCAAGCGTCCCAATGATATGCAGCAAGGTACTTTTACCGGAGCCTGATGGCCCGGTAACGGCGAGTGAATCTCCCGGCTGCAAGGTGAGCGAAACATCAGTCAGGACGGAAAGAGTTCCACTGCGGGTGGGAAATTCTTTGGAGAGGTTTTCAACCTGGAGTGTCATGTGTTTGAAACCGAGTTTTAATAGATAATTGGAGTTTAGGAACGGTACTCATTTAGGCAACGCGATAAATAAGTAAAACGAGTCTCCAGGCTCGTCCAAATCCGGTCGGGTCAGGACGCCAAGAGGACCCGACCAACTAATAACACCTATTTAACCCCGCTAACAGGAATTTTCCGGGAGAGATTCTTTCCAGTTAAATGTTTCCAGATTGTTTTGCAAGTATTCTCCCGACCAAATTCGACGGTTATCCGAAACCGGACGGCAGTAGTAATAAAGCCAAGCTTTAATCTTGCCTTTTTCGGTTCTTACAATTTGCTCAACGCGTTCAAAATACCAAGGCCGTGGGTCTAGGGGACTGCAGCCTTCGTAACGATCCAGTTCCTGCAATACTCTGTTCGGATCCGTTAACCTGTAGAGTTCCCCGCTTACCCAATCTTGATCTGCGATTGGGGGCAACATTCCGGGATAATTTCCCAGATCAAATAACCTGCCCCTCGCCCTGGCCATGCTCAAGAAAAGGGCGTGCTCGGCGAGAAACTTGGCCATTGGGTGACCGGTGCCTTTGCGGAGTGTGCCGTAAACAAAGAGATTTTCCCAACTCATAACACTCCCTTGGTTGAGGGAATTCCGGTCATTCTTGAGTCCGCTTCGACGGCTTGGCGGGCAGCTCGGGCCGTGGCTTTGAAGATCCCCTCGATAATATGGTGGGTGTTATTTCCGTAATGGCAGAGCACATGAAGATTCATCAATCCATTGGAAGATACCGCTCGCCAGAATTCTTCGGCCAATTGGGAATTAAATGTACCTAAGGTTTCCAGCGGAATGTCGGCATTCCATACGAAAAAAGGTCGGCCGCCAAGATCCACCGCCGCCGTAACCAGAGTTTCATCCATGGGCAAGGTCATATGGCCGTAGCGGCGGATGCCTGTTTTGTCTCCTAGGCTTTCCACCAATGCTTTGCCAAGGCAGATGCCGACATCTTCTACCGTATGGTGGGCATCGATGTGCAGATCTCCGGAAGCCTTGATGGTTAGGTCAAAAAGGCTGTGCTTGGCGAAAAGGTCCAGCATATGATCGAAAAAGCCCACCCCTGTTTCGATTTGAGCTTTGCCGGTTCCATCCAGGTTAAGGGTCAACTCAATCTGGGTTTCTTTGGTATCACGGCGGATGGTGGAGGTACGCAGCATAATATTATTACAACAGCTTTCTGAGTTCATCGAAAAAGCGGTCCATTTCCTCGTCCGTTCCTACGGAAATACGGAGACCCTCGCCGAAGCCCTCGTATTGCATATATCGGACCAATATTTTTCGTTCCTTCAAGGCTTCATAGATCGGCTGGACCGGCTTTTGCGGATGTTGGCACCAAACGAAATTTGCTTGGCTGGGGGTTACTTGAAATCCAAACTCGGCCATTTGTTTTTCCAGGCGATTCCGGGTAGTTAGAATTTTTGTTCGGATGGTTTGCAGGTATTCCTGATCTTCAATTGCTGCGGTAGCGGCGGCCAAACTCAACACATCACAATTATAGGAATCTTTTACCTTCATGAGTTGCCGGATCAAATCCGGATTGGCAATTCCAAAACCAAAGCGGATGCCCGCCAAGGCATAGGACTTACTCATAGTTCGAGTGATTAGAACATTTGGCAGGCGGTGGAGTTCCAGGGCACTGCTTTTAGCAAAATCAACGTAGGCCTCATCGATTACCAAGGGACCATTTATTTCGCCCGCAAGCCGGCGCAATTCTTCCAAAGATAACACCGTTCCGGTGGGTGAATTGGGATTGGGAACAAAAGTTAAGTTGGCTTCCGGTAATGGCCAAGGAGAAGGCAACTGCCAATTCGAAATGAATGGGACGGTTTGATAACCGGCATTTTGAATTTCCGCCAAGGTTTTGTACAGAACGTAACTGGGGGTTGGGAAAACGATCTTGCCGCCTTCGGGGACAAAAGCTCGGGTCAGAATGGTCAGGATATCGTCCGAACCATTTCCCGGAATGATCGCATCGGGTTCGACATTGAGAACGTTGGCGGCTGTTTGCCGAAAAGCAGTGCCGATGGGATCCGGGTATTTGCGAAGCAAATGTTCGCTTTGGAGAACCTCACGAATGGCCTCAACGACCCGGGGCGAGGGTGGGTAAGGACTTTCGTTGGTATTTAATTTGATGAATTCGGCCAAACGAGGCTGTTCTCCTGGAACATACCCTTTCATGGCAGAGATGGAAGGTCGAATAAAGGAGGTCATAGGTTATGGAGACGGCTTCCCCAGATAATAAGCAGTGTGATTATTCCTAGTGAAATATTAAACAAAAAGGTAACAGGGTGCAAATAGGGGAAACCGCTCCAACAATGAAAGTCACATGAGCTAACTTAATTTGCAAAATTTAGGTTCGAACCATCAGCGGTTAAATTTCCGGTGAATTCAGTTACTAATAAGCTAGTCGGCCGGTCAATTTATCACTGTGAAGAAGGGAACTACCCGAGGATTATTCCGGACATCAAAACCCGGTTGCGGTCCCGGATGACCGAGAACCGATCCGTTTACCGGACCTGGAGTACCTGGCAGAGACAAGGATTCTCCGGAGTTATGAGTTTTCGTGAAATACGCGAAGAATGATCCGGTATTGGCATCTTTCAAGGCAATGACTTGTTCTTCATTTTGTCCCCCTTTGTCGATAACTAGACTCATGCCCTCATGCAAAGTCCATTGGTATTTTCCGGAAGCAGTCCCTAAGTTGGAATTGTCGATGGGCTGAACGGTGCCACTGGTTTTGGACATTTGCAACGGCTGAAAGCCGGTGGAGCTGACGTTGCCGGATAGAGTCGCCCCCAGATCGGCATTCAAAGCTCCGATTTGCGTGCGGTCGACAATAGCAAACATCCGATGGCGGATATTGCGGCCTTCCTGCAAGCCGATTTCGGCTCCAAGTTTCATGGGGCGTGTGGTTTCGTCCTTGACTTCAAAGAATCCCACCGTGACCCAAACGGCAAATACATTACTCCGGTTCGTAGTCAAATTCTTCAACCGGGTCATAAGTTCGTATTTCCGATAGGGGTGGGATTGATTGGTGAGTTCGAACAAGCGGGTACTTGTCGGGGATTCTCCAGTCCGGGCTCTCAGGAAAGAATTCTTGATGCTGTCATTAGAAGTCTGCCCGGGAGTTCCAGTAAAGGGCAAATCATTCGCGGAGGGCTTACCGTTCGGCGAACGTTTGTTGATCATCGCAGTGAAGATGGACTCGACCGTATTGTCTGTATACCGGCTAACATTGCCGGCATCACACATCGCTTTGAAAATATCCAGATCATCTTCCCACAACATATTGATGTTGATGCGTCCAGGAAAACGCCCAGCTGCATCTGCTCCAGGAATTCTGGAGGGAGTGTCCACACAATCCAAGAGGCGATAGAGCCGGCTTTGGGATTCAAACCAGGGGGCAAGGTGTTGAAACTATTGGTTGTTCTTGACAATATTTTGCGTCAGTTGGTGCGGCGGGGAGTCGGCGACGTTCAGCAGTTCAACGGAACTGACGAGGTGCCGGTCCGCTTGGAACAACCAATTTGCGTTTTCATTGGGATTATTTCGCAGGAAAAACGTGTGTTGCGTCCCGTCGAGGGCATTGGTCGGGGATTGATTGACGATTTGGGAAGAATGGGCGGTGTAAGGCTGTATCCGACCGCGAGATTTTCGGCCGTCGGCAGGATCCGCAGAGTGAACTCCGGTTTCCAGTCGGTCGACTGCATCGGAATGGGGAATGTTTTCCAGAAAATCGATGGTTATATACGGGTTATTTTGGTCATGATGAGCCAGGTACGGATTGGCAAGCTTTTGGAGTAAAACCGTATGATTCGGCAGGTCATTTAAATCATCATTTTTAGCTGGAATCGTGTAGGTTAAACCCGTTGGTTTGTTGGTGTCTGCGTCTGTGCCAACGTCAATTTTCAGAGTTGGTTTGAGAGGAGAGTTGGTATCCCCATCGCGAAAATCGTAATTGGGGGCTAAAACATAATAGCCTTTGTTTTCTTCTGCGACACCATCAGTTCTGTCATGTAGCGGTTTTATCCGCTTGAAATCCATGCCTGCTTTCGGTGTGAAGCCGGGTGCGGGAGCAAAGTGGTTGACAATCAACTTCACATCGTCCAAATCAAAGTCCCCTTTTTCGTTGTCGTGTTCGGTAAGGCTTCGTGTGGGGGCATGTTTAAGAATGACGATTCGATACGCCGGTTAGTTGTTACTGACCAACAAAGCATCTCCACCTTCGATCAAACTGTTGTCCTCTCTTAATGGATTCAGCAGTTCAATCCAAAAGTTCACATTAAGGGGCATTTGGGCATTTTGGTTGCTGTTTTGGTCTGTGGGATGGTTGGCAACTTCGGAGTACACCTCACTCAGGACAACCCGCGGCAATTCGACTCCATAGACAACATCTTTGCGGTCATTATCGTTGGGGTCCCAATGGAAAACCGTGCTGATGTGGTCTTCATCGCGGAAGTCAACAATATTGACCGATAATTGAGCCAAATACCGGAAAGCATTGTAAATTTGGGGATTGGTGTTTTTACTAGGCCAATCCGCCTCTGAGCGAACACCAGTGGTCAACAAAACTAACCGAGCAAAAATTTCCCCGGCCATTTCTTGACGTTCCTCATGGGCAGTCCTGGCGTCGGAAACATCCATCCGGCCATCGTTATCCACGTCGGGATAGGGAGTAAGATTCCGATTGAGATCCAACCGGCCTAAACCGGCGACAATGGAATTCAAACCGGCCCCAAATTCACCTGCTCGGGGATTTGAAGTAGTGAGGTTTTGCGCGGTTCCAGTGGGATGATCGGCATTGTTCGCCAACGTATAATTGGTAGAAGCACTTCGAAGCCACGGAGCCGCACTAGGCATATTCACATCGGAACTCAAGGTAGTAACCGACCAGCGGACCCGGGAATTTTGAAAGTTTTGCGGGCAAAGTTGGAACAATTCCGAAGTTAAGAAAGGAGACCCAGTATCCCGGTAACGCAGGATTGCTTCCATGTTATAAAGGCCGAACAGGCGATCATCGCTTTGAGGAGAGAAGTAGCGAAAACGGAGCGGATGATTGGTTTGCTCGGTACCATTTCCATTGTTGTAATTTCCACCAAACTTGGCGAACGGAACATGATTCCCATAACTGCCGGGTTCCGAGGGAAGTTTGTAATTGGAACTGCCGTCTCCGTCGAAATCAATGGATGAATAAAAGGGCGGATTTTTATAGCCGGTGCGAACAAATTTGGAGTAATTTAGTAGACTTCCATTGGGCTGGTTGTTGGAGCCATAACGGCCTCCAGCAAATATATTTTGCCATTCGTTGTTTTGCGACAGAACACGGCTGATATTTACCGCGTGGACCCCTATTCCCTGGTTGCTGGTGTGCGTGCCGTTTCTGTAATTGCCGTGAATGTTAAGATCAATCTTGCTATCCAGGCACATAATCAAAGGGGCAAATAACGGTTTGTAGCGAATACCGTTCGGCCCGGTGAGAACCGGATGGCCCAAGTCCAACCAAACGCTGTCATAGTTGTAATATCCACCATTGGGATTCGGTATTCCCAATCCCCCTACCAAATTTTTTACATCTCCACCTAGATTTATTTGGGGGAATCCATTGTGGTCGGTGGGGCGTGGCCGCAGGATTCTGGTTTTCCCGGAATTATTGGTCCATTCCCCATCATTGGTATCAAAGTGTTCCTCGTGGATTAAGGAAGGTTTGAGTACTTCTCCCTTGGTATTAACCGCTGCGACGAACATGTTGTTTTCATCCGGGTAGGTGTAGGAAGGATTGAGTCCCCCGATGTAAGTGCCCAACGCCGCATTGGGGTCGGCACGCGTCCCGGAATACCCCGGGTCTCGAACCATGTTGTCCGATTCAAAGTAGAGATAATTCAATATCTTCGGATTGGAAACTTGGCCGGTTCCGCTGAAAGGAATCACATTCGGTTGATTGGGATTATACCCAAACATATTGCGGGCCAGGCTGTGACCGCGAAGGACAGATTGCACGCCGACCTCATCGTTTTCCACCCCATACAACAATTGGCCCATAAAGTAGGACATGGCCAGTTCCGGTTCCAGGTCGGGACGGAAGGGTTGTTCTGTCTCCTTGAATAAGCGGGAAGCCTGGGATTCGGATTGGGAATAGAAAACAAAACCAACCGCCACCACCGAGAACAGGGTCAACATGGTGATGACCACCAGCAAAATGATGCCACGGCGAGGTTCGTTTTCCGGAATCGGGTAAGGGTGAAAGAACATGGAATTCTCTCCTACAATTGGAAGCTGTTTCTTCTCCGCGGGAGATCAACTGCCCGGATATTTCAATGTGCAAATAAAAACTACATTTCAGGGCTTTTTTATCTTATTTTTGCCTGCATCTTGTTTTGGATTTCGGCTTTTTCCTTTTACTGATCTTGAACGATTGTTACCTGACGGGTCTGTTTGGTTTTTTGATCCCAAACGCGCAACACAACTTGAATCGCCACAATGCGATACCCTGGGGAGCTATTGGCGGTATCAAAGGATGAAGAGCCACTTTGGGCTAAGTGTTCGAATTCTTGATTTGCCGGATTTGCCTGCGCCTTCATGATTTGGACGTCAAAGGTAATTACATTTTGCAACAGCAATGCCGCACCGGCAGTCGAGGCATTTCCGGAACCCGGCTGGTAAGATCTTTTGCGGTTGCCGGAGTTGGTATCGGCCATTTCCGCCGGGGTAATAAAATGCAAGCCGCTGGAAGATATACAACTCATTTCCTGGTAATCGGTCAGACTTCCCGGAGCGTTAATCGAATCATTGCGGGGAACCGCGATGCGTTGCAAACGATACAGCGAATAAAGGGGAGTTCCATCATTGTCGTTGGGATCGTTGGGGCTATTGGTCGTTCCGGTTTTGCCTAGATAGTAGGCGATTTCAGCCCATTGGCTGTGATAAAGGGTACCTCCGGATTCGTAACGGGCATCGGAGGGCTGATCGAAGTAAGTTGTTGTTTGATTTAGGAACCCTGAAGGAACTTGGGCGGTC
>CAZPPD010000179.1:0-9003 GCA_964588185.1 uncultured Alcaligenaceae bacterium
ATATGGGTCAAAGCAATTCATCGATGACAACCGGCGAGGGGAAACACCTGCCAAATAATCCTTACCAATGACAAGGAGAAAACAATGCCCCTCAGCCAAAAACAAGAAGAGATGTGCAAGGAAAGCAAATGGAATTTTTCCGATCTTAAAGCTCTTTTTCTCAATTGCACGCTAAAGAAATCGCCTGAGCTTTCCCACACTCAAGGTCTGATCGACATTTCCACTGCTATCATGGAAAAGAATGCGGTGTCAGTAGAATGTCTTCGACCCGTCGATTTCGACATTGCCACTGGCGTGTGGCCTGACATGACAGAGCACGGCTGGAAAAAGGATGACTGGCCACGAATATCCGAAAAGGTAATGAGTGCCGACATCCTCGTCATCGGCTCTTCCATTTGGCTTGGAGAAAAGACCTCCGTTTGTACCAAAGTCGTAGAAAGATTGTACGCGACCAGCCATCTTCTCAATGACCACGGCCAATACGCTTACTATGGTCGCGTAGGGGGGTGTTTGATTACCGGAAACGAAGACGGCGCAAAACATTGCTCGATGAATATTCTTTATTCTCTGCAGCACTTAGGTTTTGTCATTCCGCCCCAAGCCGATGCAGCCTGGCTCGGGGAAGCAGGCCCCGGACCATCGTACCTAGACCCTGGATCGGGAGGTCCTGAGAACGATTTCACTAACCGCAATACGACGTTTATGACATGGAATCTTCTACACGTGGCCCGGATGATAAAAGATGCAGGCGGAATCCCGGCTCATGGCAATCAACGATCAGAATGGGACGCCGGTTGCCGGCCTGATTTCCCGAACCCGGACTACCGCTAATGGGATATTGAAATTTCCATGGGTACCATTGGTCACTCCTTGGCAAGAGGTGGAATTCAACGTGATTCCTATAGCCGTGAAAGTTAGGTAGGAAAATTCGCATGAAGCCAAAGTTACGAGAGCGTTATAGGGCAATCCGAAGTTTTACTGAATTGCTTACAAAACCCCTTTCGCCGGAGGACTGCTGCATCCAGACTATGCCCGATGTGAGTCCCACCCGATGGCATCTTGCCCATACAACCTGGTTTTTTGAAACGTTTTTGTTAAATAACCTTCGGGATTACAAACCTTTTGATTCCGACTACGGCTACCTTTTCAACTCCTATTACAATTCTATCGGTGAACAATTTCCGAGGTCAAAACGAGGCTCTTTATCGCGGCCCGGCCTGGAGGAGATTCAAGCTTACCGAAAATACGTCGATGAGCAGATGCTGGCATGGTTCGAAGAAGAAATAAGCATGGAAAAACAGTTTTCCGACATCGTCGAAATAGGTCTGCACCACGAACAACAACATCAGGAATTGATTTTGACAGACATCAAACATGTGCTGTCTTGTAATCCCCTCTTTCCGGCCTATGCTTGCGGTGAATTTGCCCAAACTGGCGTCAACTCACCGCTAAAAGATTGGATTCAATTTGACGAAGGAGTTTACTGGATCGGGCAAGAGGGGGATGGGTTCGCTTTTGACAACGAATCTCCTCGTCACCGGGTTTTCCTGGAAACCTTTCAGATGAACAGGAGATTGGTAACCTGCGGGGAATACCTTCGTTTCATTGAAGACGGCGGATATAGCCGACCGGATTTGTGGTTGTCGCTGGGCTGGCAAACGCTTTCCAGCAATGGTTGGCAGGCTCCACTTTATTGGACGAAGATAGAGGACTCCTGGCACCAATTTACTTTGGCCGGATTACGGCCGATTGAAGCAGCGCAACCGGTCTGTCATATTAGCTATTTCGAAGCAGATGCATTTGCCCGCTGGGCGGGCCTAAGGTTGCCGACCGAAGCCGAATGGGAAGTTGCAGCAAATACCGTTGAAATGGCAGGGAGATTTGCGGATGTTCTGTTGGATGAAAATGCGCCCATTCACCCATCCAACCCATCCAATCAGATTTTAGGCGATCAGCAGCTTCAGCAAATGTTTGGAGATGTTTGGGAGTGGACCTCCAGCGCTTACAGCCCCTATCCCGGATACCAGGCTCCCGAAGGCGCGCTTGGCGAATACAACGGGAAATTTATGTGCAACCAATTTGTCCTTCGCGGTGGATCTTGTGCAACTCCGTCAAGCCACATGCGTCCCACCTATCGAAATTTTTTCCCCCCCGAAACCCGGTGGCAATTCACCGGAATTCGCCTCTGTAAATAGAAAGGCAATTATGCAGCTACACTCAACCGTTGACCCTCGGGTTGAACGCAGGCTTTTCCGTAAAGATATTCTTCGAGGCTTGCAATCAGATCCAAAATATCTGCCTTGTAAATATTTTTACGACGAACAAGGTTCGAAACTCTTTGACCAAATCTGCCAACTCGAAGAGTATTACCCAACCCGAAGCGAGTTGGCGATTATGGAGAAGTATGCTCTGGAAATGGGGCAGCAGATTGGGCCGGGAGTGATGCTGGTTGAATACGGCAGCGGCAGCAGCGTGAAAACTCGAACCCTGTTGGAAAATCTTCCGGATCCCATTGCCTACGTCCCTGTGGATATTTCCCGGGAACACCTGCGCGAAACCGCAAGACTGCTGGTGAGGCATTATCCGCATATTGAAATCCTTCCCCTCTGCGCCGACTTCACCAGTGATTTTGATTTGCCGATAGCTACAAAAGAACCGACTCATGCTGCTGTCTATTTTCCCGGCTCGACCATCGGCAATTTTATGCCGGATCAGGCCACGGAAATTTTAGATCGTATCTCGCGATGTTGTGGAACGGGAGGTGGCTTGCTAATCGGCATCGATCTGAAAAAAGACGTCTCCGTCATGGAAGCCGCTTATAATGACGCGGCAGGTGTAACCGCACAGTTCAACTTGAACCTATTGCATCGAATCAATCGGGAGCTAAAAGGACGGATCGCAGTAGACCAGTTTGCCCACCAGGCTATATACAACGATAAGTTTGGCAGAATTGAAATGCATTTGGTCAGCTTGTGTGATCAGGTGATGGAAATCGGCGATTGGAAATTCGAACTCACTAAAGGCGAACCCATTTGCACCGAGTATTCCTACAAATACACGGTAGAAGAATTTGCTGCGATCGCAGCCAAATCCGGCTTAGCTCTTCATCGCCATTGGACGGATGAGAAGGGATATTTTGCCGTGTTGCATTTCGCGATTGATGAAAAATAACTGAAAGTAGGACTTCCGCCGACTTATTCGGATCGAGAAATCTGCTTGTTGTTTTTCAACAATCCTTTCTTCTGCAAAAACTCGCGGGCTACCTCATCCGGTTTTCGTTTGTTGACGATCACTTCGCGGTTTAATCGGCGAATTGCCGCATCGTCGATTTTATTCTTCAAGATCCGGAGGGCCTTCCCAATTTGCGGATACTTGGCCAAAGTCGAATCGCGAACCAGAGGGGCTGCATGGTAGGAAGGAAAGAAACCTTTGTCATCCTTAAGCACAGCCAGGTTATAAACATCTATCTGCCAATCCGTGGTGAAACCAATTACGACATCCGCCTGTCCCTCTTCTAACTTGGCATACATAAGACTTGGATTGACCTGCTCGGGAAGTCCAAGTTTTAGATTGTAGATACGTTTCAATCCACTCCAGCCATCGGGGCGTTCCAGAAATTCTTGGGCGACCACAACTTTGAATTTTGGATTGTGATTAAGATCCCCAACTGTCTTAAGTCCATACTTTTCCTTGGTCTCTTGAACGACAGCCACCGCATAGCCATTGTTCAAACCGAACACACCTAACAACTCCAGTCCGAAGCTTTGTTCCATTTCATACCGGACCAGAGCCGTGATGGCATCCTCTCCCGGCGGCACTTTGATATTCAACTCGGTGATCTTTTTTTTGACGACATCGGTGATGACCACACCTTCATCAACCGGAACCTTCAGGTTAAGTGCATCGGGAGCAGTCAGCAATGTTCCCGTGTATTCTGGATAAACATCAATGTTGCCGTTCAAAAGCGATTTGTATGCAAAATTACTTCCTAAATTCGGAATTAAATCAACAGTCAAATCCGTGTGAGATTCAATTACCAATTTGAGGATATGGCCGAGAATCAGGTTTTCGGTAAAGTTCTTACAGCCAATGCGAATATCTGACCTCGGCCTTAAGAACGGCTCTGCCAATGCAAACAAAGACAAACAGGCAATCAAAACCGATCCGACGGTTTGCCCCATCGTTGCCCGAACTCGACTCAACCAAGTGATACCGCTGAGAATTAGAAAGACCGCGAAGGTCAAAATAACAATCGGAATGACACCGATGAGAATCAACGGATTTGCTTTTTGGGTGATGCCGTCCATGATGTAGCCGCCCAAACCACGGGCACCGACCAATACCCCAGTCGTCACCATGATGATTGCATAGGCTGCCGCTGTTCGCACCCCGGCCATAATCACCGGCATCGCAATGGGTAATTCAACTTTCAACAGAAGTTGCCGGTCGGTCATACCCATGCCGCGAGCTGCATCCTTTACCCGCGGATCAACTTGTGTGATTCCGGTGTAAGTATTCAAGACAATAGGTAGGAGACTGTAAATGATGGTAGCCGTCACCGTGGCGGACGCACCGAACAATCCAAATAAAGCCGCAGCGAGTCCTAATAAAGCCAAACTTGGGACGGTTTGAACAAGGGCAAGAGCGGAAATTATTGGCGATGCTACTCTAGGGTAGCGTGTCAGCACAATGCCAAATGGGAGTCCAATCACCAAGGCTAATCCTAACCCTCTTGCGGTGAGTGAAAGAAAAAGACCCGTTTGCCGCCAGAAATCATTAGTCGCTTGCCAGGTCTCGGAAAACGAATGCTGTGGGAGTTCCATTTCGATGGCCGCACCGGTAGCAGATGGTTCTAATGCCAGTGCACGCACAACGGGTTCGAGGAAAGCAAAACCGGCTAAGACGAGAATGATTCCGGTGAACATGGTCAGCGCCAGAGAGGCTTTGTCTTTTGCCACATGGGAGAGCCAGCTCAGACCGGCCAACATCACCATTGTAAATAACAAAATAGTGACAATCCCAAAGAGCGTCAGGAAAACGTCCCCGCGGGACATCCCGGTGGTGACATATGTCCCCAACCCACTTGCTCCGGCAATGGCACAGATCGTTACCATGCCGATAGTATAGACAACTCCTGTTCGCACTCCCGCCATGATGACAGGCCAAGCGAGCGGCAGTTCAATTTTCCAGAGAATTTGCCAATCCGTCATCCCGGTGCCAAGTGCAGCATCTTTGATTCTCGGATCGACCTGAATGATACCGGTGTAAGTATTCAACACGATCGGGAAAACGCTGTAAACGACCGCACACAAAATAGCGATCGTCGAACCCTCGGCAATGGCAAGAAGTGATATACAGAATCCAATAAAGGCTAGACTCGGGATCGTTTGAAGCAAGCCCAACCCTGAAATCAACGGAGTCGCCAACCGTTGAAAACGCGTGTGAAGGATACCAGCGGGAATGCTTAGTAGCAGTGCCAAACCCATGCTGCGAACTGTAAGCGACAAAAATGCAATCAGTTGTTGGGGGAAGTCAGGTCGCCAAAAATCAAAACCGGCCGGAAACAATTTGCAGCTCCACCTTTGGCATAAAAGGTTAGTTATGTCTTCGCATTATTGGGAAAGTAAAAAGCATATCTTATAACAAATGATCGCCTTAGGAAGACTTCAAATTTCAGATTAACTTTCTTACTTCTTTCCATCAATTATTGGCGCAAACTTAATTCTTATTTAGGCGAACCTATGGGATAAGCTAGTCAAGCCTAAATAATTCTGCTATACTTTCGGTAATGGCCATCAGTTAATACCAATGCAGGTAAAATGAAAAACATTTTACAATTATTAATTGGACTTCTTATTTCCATTCTTGCCGTTGGATGTGGGGAAAGTGCAGATCCCACAAAAACCTTTGATGGCGGCTATCCCATCAATGTAGTCTGCACAACTGGAATGGTCGCGGACTTGGTCAAGAATGTAGGCGGCAATCGAGTGAAAGTAACCACCTTATTGGGCCCTGGTGTAGATCCTCACCTATACCAGCCCTCCAGTGGGGATACGGTTACCTTGCAAGACGCCGACATCATTTTCTATTCCGGACTTCATTTGGAAGGGAAAATGACCCAGATCTTAGAACGCATAGGCGAAGAAAAGCCGGTCTATGCGGTCACCGAGAATTTGCAGGCTCAAGATTTAATGTTGGATGAAGGCAAGACCAAAGATCCCCATGTTTGGTTCGATGTTTCACTGTGGAAAAAGGCCTGTGTAGGAGTGCAAGAGGAGTTGGCCAGGTTTGATCCCAAGCACGCCGAGGAATACCGTTCCCGCGGAGCCGATTATCAGAAAGTCCTTGCAAAACTGCACAAGGAAGTGAAAAAAAAGATCGGCGAAATCCCACCGAAACAACGGGTATTAATTACAGCCCATGATGCTTTTCGTTATTTTGGCAAGGCTTACAACATTTCGGTTAAAGGAATTCAGGGAATCAGCACTGCCGACGAAGCCAACCTGCAACATATCAACCGGCTGCGGGAATATATCAAGGAAAATCGCATCAAAGCCATTTTCGTAGAAACCAGTGTGAATGAGAAAAATGTCCAAGCGTTGCTGGCCGGCTTCGGTGAAAAGGACCACCAAGTGGAATTAGGCGGAACACTTTATTCCGATGCCATGGGGGCACCGGGATCAGGTGCGGATACCTATGCCGGTATGGTACGGCACAATGTAAACACAATCGTTGAAGCTCTGAAATAACCACGGTAGCTGGATTCGCCGGAATTCGCCGTTCAACTGGATACAACTGGGTTCTCCTGAATGAGTCGATCATGAGTATTGAACTTTCCCCACAACGCCAAAGTCCGGCTTTGTCTGAAAAAGCAGATCCCGTGGAAAATATTGCCCCGGTCCTAGACATTCATGATGTGAATGTTGCCTATCATCGAAAACCGGTTTTGTGGGACATTGACCTGACCCTCCAGGAACCTCGGCTGGTGGGCATCGTCGGCCCCAATGGAGCTGGAAAAAGTACTCTGCTCAAAGCTGTTCTGGGACTGGTACCTTTGGCAAGCGGGACGATTCAGATCTACGGGAAACCCGTTTCCCGTCAACGCCGTAAGGTAGGCTATGTGCCACAGCGAGAATCCGTGGATTGGGACTTCCCGGTGAGTGTCCTGGATGTCGTTTTGATGGGAACCTATAACCGATTGGGCTGGTTTCGGCGGCCGGGATATCGGGAGAAGGAATGGGCCCGGGAATGTCTCTCCCGAGTTGGTTTGGCAGAACTGGAACACCGCCAGATTGGTCAACTTTCCGGCGGCCAACAGCAACGAACCTTCCTTGCCCGCGCTTTGGCACAACAGGCAGAAATTTATTTCATGGATGAACCCTTGGCCGGAGTCGACGCCGCCACTGAAAAGACCATCTTTTCTCTGCTCCAGGAACTCCGTGGTCAAGGAAAAACCGTATTTGTTGTCCACCACGACTTGCGAACTGTTTCCGAATACTTCGATAATGTAGTCCTGTTGAACGTTCGCTTGGTGGCCCATGGACCGACCAAGAAGGTCTTCACCGAGGAAAATCTACGTATCACATACGGAGGCCGATTGGCCATTTTGGACAAAGCAGGCCAAGCCGTCCGTTCCAGTCAACCCACGCCATGAATCTTCCCGGCCTTTCTTACAACACGTCGATTGTGCTGATCGGGGTCACTCTTTTGGGGGCTAGCTCCGGATTGATTGGCTGCTTTGCCGTCTTGCGGCGGCGAGCGTTGACCGGAGATGCTCTTGCCCATGCCGCTTTACCGGGACTTTGTTTGGCATTCATGATTGTTGGAGATCGAAGTGCGCCGGCAATGCTTTTGGGTGCACTTGGGACCGGGTTACTTGGAATTTCCATTATTTCCGCTTTACGCCGCTGGACGCGGATCAAAGAAGATGCCGCGATTGGAATAGTCCTTAGTGTTTTTTTCGGGGTCGGAGCGGTTTTGCGGCAAATCATCCAACAGTTGCCGACCAGTTCCAAAGCAGGATTGCAGAATTATATTTTCGGGGCCGCAGCCACTATGATCGAAGAGGATGTGTTCTGGATTGCGGCCTTATTTTTTTTAACCGTGGTAGTTGTCACCTTGCTGTTCAAGGAACTTCAATTAACCGCCTTTGACATTGGATTTGCCCAAGCCCAAGGATGGCCGGTGTTCTATTTGGATATTATTCTTATGGCATTGATTGCCGTTGCGGTGGTCGTTGGTTTGCCGGCAGTGGGTGTGTTGATGATGGCGGCTTTGTTGATCATCCCGGCAGCGGCCGCCCGGTTTTGGACCGATCGCTTGGGTTTCATGCTGCTGCTTTCCGCAGGATTCGGCATTTTAGCCGGAATTATCGGAACCGGCATCAGTGCCAACTACCCCATGCCGGCCGGACCGACCATTATCCTGGTGGCGACGGTAATCTTTTTACTGTCGATGACAGCAGCACCCCGACGGGGATTGCTGTCACGGATGTATCGCAAACTGGAATTGTAATTCTGAAGATGCTGGAAACCCTCGGATTATCTCCTGGTTTATTACCCCTTACGTTGTGGAAAATCGGCGTCGCTATCGCCTGCACCGTTCCCTGCGCGTTATTGGGATGCTATCTAGTCCTCCGCCGCATGAGTCTACTGGGTGATGGGATCAGTCATGGAGTTTTGCCGGGAATTGTGATTGCTTTCATGCTGACCGGACAATTAACCGGGTGGCCGGTGATCCTGGGAGCCATGCTGTTTGGTCTGCTAACCGCTATATTCTCGCATTGGATTCATTCCGTTGCAAATGTTTCCGAAGACGCTAGTTTAGGTGTCGTCTTTACCAGCTTATTTGCCTTGGGGGTGGTGTTGGTTTCCTTGTTCGGCAAAGGGACTGATTTGGACGTCGATTGTGTCCTGTTTGGTCATCTCTATCTTATACCGCTCTATAAAGTTCGAGTACTTGGGTTGCTTATACCTGAAGTATTGCCCACGATGCTGACTACCC
>CAZPPD010000180.1:0-8935 GCA_964588185.1 uncultured Alcaligenaceae bacterium
TATGAGGAGAAATATTTGCGGAGCTTGGGGCTCCAGGTGCTAGTGGTGCGCTTTGATTTTGGTCCCCCAGGATTTGGATGCATGCCACCCGAGGTTATTTGATTTGAAGTTCGGAGTGCGGGTCACGAATCCTCGAGGGACAGCCCCGCACTCCTAAGGACGGCTTACTTCTTTTGGGGAATCAGAATCCCTCGCTGTTTGGCTTGGGTTCGCAAGACTCCTTGAATCGCTTCATCAAAAGCCCGCTCGGCTTTGGATTGATTTTGCTTCCGGTGCTCCCGAAGATAGGCATCGCGTTTCTTGCTCAGTTCGGCGATTTCCTTTTGGATGGATAAGCGTTTCTGCTTGAGCTCATCGATGTATTTGACCCGTTCTTCGGGCTTCATTTTCTTCAGATTCTCGGGCAAATCCTTTTCCAGAACCTTGGCCACATCAAACTTGGGATCGGCCAGGCAACGGTCCACCAGGCAAGCCTCTTTCATCCGGTAGAAGTTTTTGGTTTTACTCTCAACGCGAGCGGCGGCAACTCCGGCACCCAACTGAATGGCATTCTTGTCCTGAGCCAGTTGATTGGCACGTCGAGCTTTTCCTATTTCTCCGTACCAGGCGTAGGTCTTATTCAGCCTCACCCCCAGATCTTGAAGTTTCTTGTCCACAGGAGTATTAATCACAACTGCAGCTTTGTTCTGATCGATACTGACGTAGCGGCCTTCGGCCAAAGAAGCCAACTTTTTCCATGTGGCGATTTCCTTGGGATTGGTATTTCTCCAAGTGCAATAGATGGTGTTGATGAAGACATTTTGTTTGACGGCTTCCTTGGCAATATCTTCAAGCTTGTGCATGGGATCCTGGGCGGCGGATTCGTTGCCGCAGACGAAGATAATCTTCAAAGCGTCTTTCTTTTTGGTCCACTGCAATTGACCCAACGCGGCTTTGGAAACGCGGGCAACGTATTCATTGCCGCCATTGGTCCGCAGGGCAAACAGTTTCTGGTAGACCATATCCAAATCGGAGGTAAAGCCCAAATTCTTGCGAACCCAGCCGGATTCCTTGCCGTAGTGCGGGCTGCCATAAGTATACAGGGAAATTCGCAGCTTTGGTTCGGGCTTGGCTTTTGCCAGCTCATTGACAATATCCCAGATTTTCACTTTGGCTGATTCAATCAGCCCATTCATACTGCCCGAGGTATCCAGGCAGATCACCAGATCAATATCTGCCGCAGGCGCCTTTGCCGCCGGTTGGGCATCGGCATTCCCGCTAACCAGAAATCCCAGTGCGACCAATGTAAATGGAATGAATGTCATTTTTCGGATCATAAACAACCTCCTTAGCTGACTTGATTTGCCTGAAAACCATTATGCGGCTGAACCGCAGCCGAAAGAACCACAGAGGTCACAGCGGGGGCGTAAAGCTGCAACCAAAAGACCACAGAGACCTTTGAGGTCCCAGAGAAAAAATGTTGAGGTCCCCTGTCTCGCCGAGAGATTTTAGCTACAGGATTGGTCATGGGATTTATTTATGTTTCCCCTCAAGATCTTCTCAGTGATCTCTTTAACCTCTGTGGTTAAATTCGAACCCTTACTTTAAAGGCCCCTGAAAGTTCAAAAGTATGAACTATATGCGGGAGCAAGGATTTCATTAAATAGACGATTTAGAATTCACATCCGTTTGTATGGATTGGAAAAGAAAAAGAAATTGAGCCGGCAAATAGGGAAACGGGATTTCCTATCATTCCATCTGAAACAAAAAAGCAGGGGCCAACTTTCGCAAAAAAGACTGAGCCCAAATATTTTCCCTTGCCAAAATGATTTCCTCTTTCATTTTTGAGTGAGAACTTCCCACCCGACACAACTGCGGGTTACACCTTGCTGCACTCCTCGAAGGATGAGCCTTATGAACATGAAGTTGTTGCCACTCTTATTCGTAGGCGGAATGTTATCCACAGCTTCCTTTGGATATAGCCAGGAAGTATTGCCGGAAATCCCGGAAGAAAAAATCCCTTATCCGAAAGAAATGACCCCGGCTCCCAGTATTCCCTTGGTTTTATCTCCCAGTTGCAAAGAGCCCTGCGAGAGCACCAAGATCCTGGTGGGTCAGCATCAGATTCCGGTTCAGGTTCTGGAAGCCCGCGAAGTAACCCGTGTGATCAAACGCCCCAGTCATGCGATCGCTTACCGCAAAGAAAAACGCATAATCACGGATATGGTGTTAAAACCCCACGAGGTGGTCAAGCACGTTCCGTGTACGACGATGGAACTTTGCACGGTAACTTGTCCGGAAACAGGGGAATGCAAAACGATAATGAAACCTGTCACTCGAATGGTGGCCCGAAAGGATACGGTTTACTATTCCGTGCCCGATCAACGGGTCGTGGAAGTGGATGTGCCTTACCTCAAACCTGTAATCGAAGAAGTACCTCAGCGCGATATTTTACTGGAATACAAGACCCATATGGAAACCCGCGAGTTTGTCGTGCCGGTTCCGGGATTGGTGCTTCCTGACCGCCATATCATTGCTCCGCGCGGTTGCCCAACGCCACTGCCTGCGGGGATGGTTGGCGAAGGGGACGATCAGGAAGATGGCAAGGAGAAGGAAGTAAAGTAAAAGGTAGTTTGTAGCCCCATTGGTGGGGCTAATCAACGCTGGGTTCGATACTTCGGCCGCGGCCCAGTCTTTTTTCCAGCCAGTTGGGGAAGTAACCAATCGAGCCCATCGAGATTGTCTTGCAATCGCTGCTCCACATCGTCATTCGTGTGGCCGAGGATACCAATCGGTCCGCGATAGCCGGAGTCACGAATGATTTTGAGCAGCTTGACATCATGCTCTCCTGCTCCGAGTGGCAGGATCTTCGGACCGTTCTTCGGATACGACATGCCATTAAGGTTTAGGCACAACAAATAGGGCTTCATCATCTGTAGAGATTCCCGAAAATCATCGATGTGACCGTGGCCGTGGTGAAGGTTGTAAACAATGCCGATATGGTCGTTCCCTGGCTTTTTCCGGAGTTCCTTACAAACAGCGACAAGATTCTTCGGCTCGCCACCCCAACCGCCGTGATTGTAAAGGCCGAGCTTACACTTCATTTTTCTGGTTGTTGCAGCGAGGTTCGCTAATTGTTTCGCGGCAGGAACGACTCGTTCGTTATCGGATGTCCCTTTCGGCGACGGAGCCGTAATCCAGATTTGCGGATGGAGACCGTGTTTAACGAAGAGTTCGAACGCTTTTGGATGCGAACTCCAAAAGGCGAAGTATTCAATGCCGTTTTTCTTGTATTCGAGGATCTCCTCTTCAAACGTCGGCACATGCTTGGCCCGCCAATCATAAGCAACGCGACTCAAACCCAGCCGTTTGATCATCTTGGCCCGCTCCGCAGGACTTCGGTTTTTGCCGTCGAAAGGCACAATACACCAAGCCACCAGATTCTTCCGGGCAAAGAGGTCTTTTTGGGCATTGGATCTCGATGACAATTCTTGTGCTGGAGTCGATTTAACGAGCAGGAGGGTAAGGGAGACAGTAATGCAGGTGACAAGCGTTGAAGATGTCATGGTGGCTCCAAAAAGTAGTCCTGCGGGTAACCCATCACCGTAGAGGGACTCACCGATTTTATAGATATTTACCTTGGGCGAGAAAATAATTTTCAATTTTCCTGGTATTGAAATTCCCCGGCATGCTTACTCAACCTTCTTGGAACCCTTCAACTGTGGCATTCGCTTCCGCAACACCAACCCCGGTTAGCTGTCGGTATATCTTAATTGCGCCGATCCTATCCCCGGACTTGAGAAGCTCTGCAGCTTTTTGATTGGCGAGTTCGGTTACATCGACTCCCGACTGATTGAGGAGGGCTTCGACCTTAAGGTTGAGTCGCTCAATCTGATCGGTAACCTTCAGGAGGTTCCAGAAGGTTACTAACAAAATCCCAAACGTTCCGCCGACTAAGCCGGAGGTATAATAGTCCATCGCGCATCTCCTGGGTAAACAATTACAGAATGGGTTCGCAAGCGGTACCCGGAACGGCTCATCGGGTGCTTAGCACAAAATGTAAATGTACCTGACTCCTTTTCCGTCACTGCGCTAATCACCCCCGCTCCAAATCCGAACTACCCCTGCTTATTGGTCCATTGAGCTAGCCGCTATATGTCTGCCGTCAGGACTAAATACAAGGCGCGTCGTTAGGGTCGATGGGTCGTATAACGAAAGCAGTTGCTGGCCGGTGGCTACATGCCAGAGGAAAATCTTGCCCGTTTGGTCTACCGTTGCCAAACGACTGAGGTCCGGTGTGAAGGCGGCAGCCAAGGTAGTGGACAGCTTAATGGAGGTAGATTTCGCTTTGGTTTCGATATTCCAAATAATTGCCTCATCGCTGGTTACTACTGCTAGTTTTTCTCCCTCGGGATCAAACTGAATCAATCGTGGATTGCGATCGATTTGTTTTAAATCCCAAATCTTTTTCTTGGCTCGCAGGTCCCACAGACTGAGGTAGCCAAGAGAATTTCCTTGGACGCGCCAATTAAAAGTGGCGAGATATTTTCCATTGGGACCTAGTGCTACGGGGTAGGATTTTGTTTCAACAGGTAGGGTCAATGATTTCGTCCCTGTAAATGGGTCCATCACCACGATATTGTTGTTGTCATAATAAGCTACCTGGCGGAGGTCGGAACGGACTGCCAGGTAGGTCATCAATAACATTTTCAAGTCTTTGACGGTGGAGTGGATTTTCCCCGTGTTGGTATCCCAGATAAAAAGGTCTGCATGAGAAAATCCGGATTTCGGGTTCATAATTTGCGAGCTATCGTAACCAACCCCCAGCAATTTTTCGCCGTCCGGGCTGAAACGTAGCATCAGAATACCAAGGAACTGTCCCGGCATTTGCAGTCGCCGAATTCGTTTTCCTTGATGAATATCCCACAGGCCAAGATTTCCTTTGTATTGACTACCAACAGCGAGAAAATCCTGAGTCGGGGAAAATGCCAATGATTGGTGTGCCAATTTAAATCCGCGGATCGTCAGCTTTTCCTGGTCTTTCTTCCACATCCACAGATTTACTTCTTCCTTGCTGCCCACCGAGGCGATGCGGCTCTGGTCCGGTGTAAAGACAACGCAGGTGACAAACTCCGGATGCCCCTTGAGAATGCGAAACTGCTCGCCGGTTTTCGGCTTCCAAACTCGGACCGTGCGATCCCAAGACCCGCTGGCGAGGTACTCACTATCATTGCTCCAGGCGATGGAAGAAATCCGGGAATTATGGCCGATTAGAGTCCGAACTTTTTTTCCTGAAGTATCCCAAAGGATAATCATTTTGTCCGTTCCTCCAGTTGCCAACCATTTTCCATTCGGGCTGAAAGCAACCTGCAAAGCACTTTCGCCGGAGGGGGAATCTGACTGTTTGCGGGAGAATTTTTTTTCTCCAGTTTTGAGATCCCAAACATGGATCGACTTGCCATTTTCAGAATCAAACTTACCCGTCGGTCTCGAGAGAATGCTTCCGCCTGCTGCTAAGAGGCTTCCGTCCGGGCTGAAGTCCAGGCTTTCGGCAAGTGAGGAGGAACATTTGAAAGACTGGATTTCTTTTCCGCTCTCCCAATCCACAAGGACCACTCGGTTTTCGCCGGAAGTGGCTACCATCTTGCCATTGGGATGTATTGCGATCGCTGTTTCGCCGGGGAACTTTCCCACTTGCTTTCCGGAAGCCAATTCCCAGACAAAGCCATCTGGATTCCGCTTTAATGCTCTGGAGACCGCCAACAAATATTTGCTGTCGGAAGTGAATGCGAAGTTGGCAAGAAAGCCATGCGGTCCTTTTAGTTGATGGATCACCGCCCGGCTGCGGGCATCGCGAACGACAATTTCGGTGAATTTTGGATTGCTTTTCATTGTGCCTGAAGTGACTAAATATTTTCCATCCGGGCTGTAGCCAAGATTAAAAGCCCCGGTGTCCGGCAGGACTTTTCGGTTCTTGTTTAGCAATCGATAAAGGTAGAACCATTCAAAGCCGCGAAAATCCTTGGCGCCCTTTTTTAGGATATGCGATTCCAGCAACTCCTTGACCCGGTTTGGTTGTGCCAGCTGCCAAGCTTGATGAGCCTGGTTAATGTGCGAAACATAAAGGTTTTGCCTGGCAGCCTGTTCGCTCTCCCTGGCCAGTTTTTCCTGTTGTTCGGCAAACTTTTTGGCTTCGAGGGCATTTTGCTGGGCGGCGAGAGCCATGGCTCGTTCCCCCCGGGCATGTTGGGCATAGCGGTTGGCTTGGACCGCAAGAAAGGCGGAGGTAACACTGCCCACAAGAATGAAAAAGACGACCGAAAAACTCAAGCAAGCGACGGCAGGATGGCGGCGACACCAACGCCAGGCTCGCTCCATAGAACCGACCGGGCGAGCGGTGATCGGTTCTCCTTCGAGCCAGCGTTGCAGGTCCTCCGTAAAATCCTGAGCAGAACCGTACCGCCGGTTCGGATCCTTGGCGAGACATTTTAAGCAGATGGTTTCCAGATCGGGGTGGATATTGGAGTTGTGGAAGCGCGGCGGGGTCGGCTCGGCTTCGGCAACCTGCTTCAGTGTTTCCAATAGATGGTCGCCGGTAAAAACCGGCTTGCCAGTCAGTAAGATGTAAAGGATCGCTCCTAAACTGTAGACATCGGCGGCAATGGTGAGGTCTTTCTGTCCCGCTGCCTGTTCGGGAGCCATGTATTCCGGTGTGCCGACAATCGCCCCGGATTTGGTGAGACCTTCGATGGCTTTTTGAGTGTTCCCATTGGTTGCCGTGAACCGTTTGGCCAACCCAAAGTCGGTTATGTGCGGTTGACCATTTTCGTCGATCAGTATGTTTCCGGGTTTCAAATCCCGATGAAGAATGCCTCGTTGGTGAGCGTGATGAACCGCCTTGGCGACCGTGACCATTAATTCCACAGCCGAGCGATGATTATTGAGGTAACGCGGTAAGCTCTGGATTAAGG
This sequence comes from uncultured Alcaligenaceae bacterium, assembly GCA_964588185.1. Taxonomy (GTDB): domain Bacteria; phylum Planctomycetota; class Planctomycetia; order Gemmatales; family Gemmataceae; genus CAZPPD01. Next base: position 6,951 of record CAZPPD010000180.1, read on the forward strand.
ACCCACCTACGATCAGCTTCATGCTAAAGTAAGGCTCATTCTTGTATTCGCCGACTTCGTAAATGGGCACGATATTCGGATGGTCTAAGTTCGCAGCCGCTTCGGCTTCGCTTTGAAATCGGAGTACATCATTCTCATCGGCTAGATGGCCGGATAAAATCATCTTCAATGCTACAGGGCGATTTACGCTTACCTGGCGAGCTTTGTAAACAACTCCCATGCCCCCTCGGGCGATCTCCCCATGCAACTCATAGTCGCCAACATAACGGACCATGGTGCCTACCGGTTCGGCAGCAGTAAAAATGTCCCCGGCCGTAAGGGCATCACTCCCCCCGGCATTTTTGGCATAGCGTTGGAATTGGTCACGGTCGGCAAAGAATGACTTAAGTTCCGCCGCGTACTGGGCATGCTTCCTCAAGAAGGATTCTTTGTCCGGAGCGTTGCCGCTTTCCTCCGCTTCCAAATAAGCCGCTATGATTTGATTTAAATGTTGTTGGCGCTGATCCAATTCTTGGCTTTCTTCAGTCATTGCTTTGGTCCTGTTCTTGTAAAAATTCGCGGAGTTGTTTTAACCCTCGTTTGAGAAGGCCGGCCACTGCGTCTTTACTGCGGCCCATGTGTTCGCCGATCTTGGCCAAGGTCCAGCCCTGCCAGTGTTGCATCACCAATGCCTCGCGTTGCGCTTCCGGCAATTGTTCCAAGGCTTCGGCCAAGCGAAGGGCATCCTCGTTGCGGACTGCCTTTCCGCTGGGCGTAGATTGATCCGCAGCCAACCAGGCTCCCAGCTTGGCCGAGGACTTGGCCATGAGGGCTTCCAGAGCTTGCTCCCGGGAAACATCACGCTTACACCGCGAAAAATCCCGAACGGCCATCGCCAGATTCCGCGCTAAGATCTGCCGCAACCACCCGGCAAGCTCCGCATCCGTTTGCCCGGCAAATTGTTCCCGGGCCGCAATGGCTTGCAGTAGCGATTGCTGGACGATATCCGAAGGATCCAATTTCTGCCGTAACCTTGGATCCAAATGCAGCCGGGCCAGAAAACGCAGATAGGCCCGGTAGCGGTCGAGTGTCTGGTCCCCATTCTGAACTTTTTTTCATAGTGGCCCTCTATACTATTTGGATGCCACCGGTTCCAAAAGTGGGCGCGGCAGTTTAAAACTAACTTTGGAACTGAGGATTTGAAATGAGAAAAGCCAAATTTATTGCCAACTGTTAAAAGTGAAAAGTTCAGAAATGTCACTCGATGAACGAATCATAAAAACGTGCAAAGTCGGTGTTAAATTGTGAAAGGTCAGGATTTCTATGTCCGAGACGCCTCAGTTAACACGATACAATTTTCCGCTGAAACAATGGTCAAAAGTGGAACAAGTCCACTTTTTCACTTAATCGCTACAAACACTCTGCAAAAGGTGAAAAAGCGTGGGTAATCGCGGGACAGGCGGGAATAAAATTTCGCACCTTTCATGCGGTATACTAGATCATTTTGATCCAAATCGTATCTTTTTGAAGCCATATCTCGTCGCGCAATTTCCAAGTGAAATTATTGACCTGGTCATCTAAAGTTTTAGACCTTTTGTGCGCAAGCAATTCCAGAAACTCCGTTCCCAGGGAAATGAATTTGGCACGCCGGCTGCTCTAAAGAATCGTGTCAGGGAAGTCAAATCACCATCACAGGAAACTACACCTACGAAATTGGAAAGTGAGTCTTAGACATGAACCTGTTTTTGAAAACCACTCTGTTTGTCGCCTTGATCTTGACCGCAGCAGGTTGTGCTACCACCAGGAACACGCCTTCGCAATCTCCGGGTTCCTTTGGATTTCCGACCTCCGATACGGTGAATTATCAACCCCAGGAGGAGCAATCAAAATCTTTTCTCAGCCGGTTGTTCAGCCGAGATTAAACAGGGAAGGAGCCGAGAGGAATGGGGCAAGGCTGCCCCTTGGTGGCGGGAATGACATGAGGCAAGTGCCCTAATTTAGAAATC
>CAZPPD010000181.1:0-8935 GCA_964588185.1 uncultured Alcaligenaceae bacterium
ATGCCGCTTTTAAGGAACTTTCTCACTTCAGAAACCAAGGGACCGTTTATACCGCAATCTATAGGGGTGGGGACCGGGACAAAAAAGAAAAGGTATCCGATGTGAGTCCGCCCTTTCACCGCTGCATCTTGGTCCCCTTTGAACCGGCGGCCAACTCGCAAGCCAATGGGGATGGTCAAAGCTTTGCATTGAATCCTTCGCCCAGTGCAACTCAAACGGCCAATATTTTATTTTCCGAACTGTGCACACCAATTGGCCGAAAGGCAGACCGCGAGCGGGATAAATGGACAGCCATTCATTGCAAAAAAAGCCCCCATCAACCAAACAAAATGATATTTGAAACAGCGGGGTTATACCGGATTTTGTGGCCGAAAAAGCAACTCTTACGCAGCTCCGCCAATAATTTATGTGAAAAACTTGTCAAGCACTGGATGTCCAAAGATGCTAAGCATTTAAAGGAAAGCGTCAAAACCTGGGTTGGACAACATTGGATGGAACTAAAAATGGATGCCGACCAGGTAATTCTCCGCCTCCAGGATGCCTGCCAATACAAACTTGGGAAAAAGCCGGAATCTATCTTCCAAGAAATTGTCAGTCCCATCGCCGAAGCGGTGGTACCGGTAACAAACCCGCAAAAAAATAGTAAGAACAAGGAAATTCCCAAGCTAGCCATAAGTACTTTGGTGGAGTCCTTATCCCAAATCGATCAATACCTGGGAGTTCCGGATGGATGTCAGCCGTTGTCCGGGACAAAACCCACAGGGGACCATGAAATTGGTACCCTCGTGGAAATACTTACCAACGAAAGTGCAGGCGTTGGCAGTGAATCCGAATTAAAAATCGCCGAGCTCATTGTTCGCCTCATCGAACAGCCGGAGTTTCGCCTTGCCGGTGCAGAAGAGACTATTCGCCAATTTAAAATCATCGTCGAGAAAGCACTTTCTCAACAAGAAGAGCTAGCCAAAGAAATCCATCACCGCACTATTGAACTGCATAAACGAATTCAGGAGTTGCTGCAGAATTATGAAAAAGCATCGGATTTGGAGAGTGGCTGGAAAATAACCAAAAGAAGTCTCTCTCCCAGCCAACAACTAGCTCGCGACCTGTTGGAAGCCTTGAAAATCTATCCAAAAACGCGCTATCAAAGCTTAATCCTTCAGCAAATCAGCGGGTTTTTCTTATCCCTTCGAGGAGTGCTATCCGATCAGCTTCGCGAGGTGGATTTTTGCCGGCAGCGGTTAACCGAACTGCAAAATAAATTCAAAGAAGACGAGGAAGACGCTCGCTCCATTCACCCGTTGGCAGGCTGCCCCGGAAAGTTACTATTGCCCGATGGGTGTGACAGTCTCGGGGAAGCAGTAAATAAGTTCTTGGGTAAAATTACCGCTGAAGACTTTAATACGGTCGACCATCAAATCCAAGAAGTTATTATGAAACAATATAGGGCCTTAGTTCACATCTGTATGACATCCACCGGTATTTTGCGAAGCCTGGTACCATCAATGCAGGCAACGTTGATCAAATTTTTATCCACAAAACTAGATGTTTCCGACCCGGTTCAGCTTTACCTCTCCCAAAAAAGTATTAACGGGACGTACATGACTAAAGTTTCGGACGATTTGTTAGAGGCTTACGAAGAAGCTATTCCCGGAATGGGGCCGCCTAAAGATGATAACAATTTGAGTGTATTGGGATTGCCGGAGAGTGAGGAGGCCGATCGAATCAAGGAAATGGTCCAGCAAGCAGCCCAGATGGATGAGTTGCAAACCGCATCGACTTCAGATTCCATCACATTTTATCGAGAGCAACTTTATTCCGATCTTACTGAGCTTAGGCAAATAACCCGGCAAGCCAAGGATGCTTACGAGAAAGCATTGCGGATCGAAAACTTTACTCCTCACAGCCGGTTAGACATTTGGCAATGGCAGGAAACTGAGTGATTGCCGGAGAAGCAATCACTCAGCTGATAAACGACTTTAGTTCCTACCCGAAAAAGCATTAGTTCGGCTAAAAGGTGATATCTCCTGACCGTCCTCTCTAATAGGTTGATTGTGGGTAAATCGCCGGGACTTGGACTGTAAAACTTCTTGCATGTGATTCGGATCGAGCAAGCCAACCAGGTTCTCGCCGGAAAACACGGGAATGACTCGTTCTTGATTTACGCCGGCATTTTCGATCGTTTCCAGGAGAGGATCGTTTACATCGGCACGGGAAAATCGGGTCGACATGTAATTGCCGATCGGAACCGGTCCCTCGTTTCTTAGCGAAGCCGCCAACAAATCTTCTCGGCGAACCATGCCAATCACTTCCGAATCCTCTATCACTGGGAAGTCCCTTTGAAACCCGTAGTAGGCGCTGGGGAGTACCTCCTCAATTTGGTTGGAGGCTCGGACTGCCTGAAACTGAGTAAGCATGGCATCGCCGACTTTATAACCTTCCAGGGATTCCTGGAACCGCACTCCACGAGCCTCACCGGCAGCCGCGAAGAAAATAAACAGGGAAATTATAATTAGGAAAGGATTGCCGACTACAAACAGAGCCAGCAGTGCCAATCCAACCGCGATCACTTGACCGGTCACGGCGGCAATTTGGGTTGCTTGGCCGTAGCCGAAAAAGATCGCGAGAATTGCTCGGAATACCCGGCCGCCATCTAGTGGAAAAGCCGGAATCATGTTAAACACAACCAGGAATAGATTGACAAACATCAAGTTCGAAAAGAAGGAACCTACCGACTGCGGGGCCAACGAAAGCGAGATAGTATTGCCGCCGGCGATAAGAGCCCCCAGCAATATTCCTGCGATAACGACGTTTACCAGTGGACCGGCAAAAGCCACCACCAATTCCTGAAGAGGCTTCTTCGGCATTCGCTCTAACCGTGCGACCCCACCAATGGGTAACAAGGTGATATCTCGCGTGTGGATGCCGTAGATTTTCGCTGCAAAAGCGTGACCGAACTCATGGAGTAACACGCAAACAAACAGCGCTAAAATAAAAGTGACACTGATAAGGGCGGTGGCTAGCCCTAAACCCGAAGCAAGATTCGAAAATAGAATCCACGCCGGTAAGAAGAAAAATGTCCAGTGTATTTTGACAAGGATTCCGTTAACTGAACCAAGTTTGATTGATCCCACTTCTATGTCCTTTCAAGCGTTGACGAGTGTCTTAACAGATGGGTGAGGAATACCTTTGGTATCCACAGATATTATAGGCGGGTAATGAAATGAAAACGAAATGGAAGTTCAAGAAATGAAGTGCCAGGTTCTGGTAAATGTTGTTCCGTGACTTCGGTTTCAGGGGGATAAGCGGCGGCTATCTTCCGTAAAGCTCCGTTAACTCTACAAGCCGGTCCAGAATGTCCTGCCGGAGCATCTCTTCGCGGAAGCGCCAGCCCCAGTTCCCTTTGGGCAATCCTGGGAAGTTCATGCGGGCTTCGGTGCCTAAATCCATGATGTCTTGCAATGGTGCGATGGCCAGATTGCCGACCGACGCCCAAGCGGCTCGGATCATATCCCAGGCAATATCACTGCCGTCGCGAGCGAAGTAGCGGCGGATATGGTCTTTCTCATTATCTCCTGCTTGCTCATACCAACCACGGGTGGTGTTGTTATCATGTGTGCCGGTGTAGACCACCGAATTGGAGTCGTAATTGTGGGGTAAATAGGGATTGTCACTGCCGCCGCCAAAGGCAAACTGGAGCACCCGCATCCCCGGCAAATTGAAATCCGCCCGTAATTTATCCACCTCCGCAGTGATTATCCCCAGGTCCTCCGCCACTAGCGGTAATCCATTCAGGTGTTCCCGGAGCTTGGCAAACAACTTTGCTCCCGGTGCTTTCACCCATTGGCCAACTTCCGCCGTGGGCATTCCGGCAGGCACTTCCCAGTAGGATTCAAAGCCGCGGAAATGATCGAGGCGGATGTAGTCAACTAATTTGAGCGCGGTTCGGACGCGGTCCAGCCACCATTGGAAGCCGGTCTTCTCCAGAGCCTCCCAATCATACAAGGGGTTGCCCCATAATTGACCGGTAGCGCTGAAATAATCCGGCGGAACTCCGGCAACCACTTTGGGTTGGAGGTTTTCGTCCAATTGAAACAGCAAGGGATTGGCCCAAACATCACAGGAGTCCGCCGAAACAAAAATAGGGGCATCACCAAGAATAGTGATTCCCCGCTCGTGCGCGTAATTCTCCACGTTTTGCCACTGGCGAAAAAACAAGAATTGACAGAATTTGTGGAAGCCGAAGTCATCCCCCAAGTCTTTTCTTGCCCTGTCCAGAGCTTCAGGTTCCCGGTTCTTAAAGTCTTCGGGCCAGTCATACCAGGCCTTTTGTTTCAGGGAATCCTTGATGGCTCGGAACAAACCGTAATCATCCAGCCAATAATGGTTATGTGATTCAAATTCTTGTTGAGCAGATTTGAGATTGTTTGCGGCTCCGTTTTTAAAGTTGGTCCAGGCTTTTCGGAGTAAGCCGGTCTTGAACTCAATAACCCGGCCAAACTCCACTCGATCCGGATCAAAGGAATGACCGGGGATATCGCTTCCCCCTAGTAATCCTTCCTCAACCACAATGTCCGGAGAGATCATGTAGGGATTGCCGGCGAAAGCCGAAGGACTCGAGTAGGGCGAGTCTCCAAAGCCGGTGGGATTCAAAGGGAGAATCTGCCACCACTTTTGTTGCGCTTGACCCAAGACATCGATCCATTGGTAAGCTTGGCTGCCCAAATCCCCAATTCCATATGGGCTCGGCAAGGAAGTTGGGTGTAGGAGAATTCCACAAGAGCGGGCGATGGTGTGGTCATTTTGGGCAGTCATAAAGGTTGATCCTGGATCCTTTCGTTAGAACTTAATCGGATTTACTTTTCTGCAATCGGTTTACAAATACCTTGTGGTCATTGCTGCTGATTCCTTTTGGAGAGTCTCCAATAACTTTAGGTTGTCCAACTTCCACAAGCCTTCCACGTCAATCCACAAACCGGAAAATATTTTGGATTTATAAACACCCTTCTTCTCTTTAAGTAATCGATTGGGGGAGAATTGAAACCAGTAGATTTCTTTTTCTTCCAAACAGATCACGAGGTATTCCAATACTCCGGCTTTTCGGTAATCTTCTTTCTTTTGGTGCATATCAATCGAGCGAGTGCTGTGGGAAACTTCCACCAATAATTCCGGCGGGCTTTCCAGGTAATCATCCTCGTTTATTTTGGGTTGACCGCCATAGTCAGGAAGGATGAACATCGAAATATCCGGCTGAGGTTCGCTTTCTTCAGTGAGGATCGTTGTTGCGTTGTCGAGCACTTTTACACCGGGAGTTTGTCCCGCGTAAACTTTTAGGACGCAAACCAATTCTCCATGAAAATCCCCTTGGAGCACTCCTGACTTTAAGGACCTATAAACAATGCCCCCGATTAGTTCGAATTTGGTATCGTCCGGGTAATCGCGATATCTCCGGTGAAATTCCGGTTGTTTCATCCGGTCCCCGCTAAACAGGGGCAGAAGCTCTTTGTCCGAATTCCCTTAACTTTCGTCTGAATTGTCATGAAATTTCCAAATCAACGCCATTAAACTTCAATCACTTCGTCGTCTTCTTCCGGCACACCGAAGTCCAGCAATGGTTGCCCGGGGAAGAATTTACAGAGATAAATTCCTAGCTCATAGAACAAGCACATCGGCACCCACAAAAACAGCATAGTGTAGGGATCCACGGTGGGAGTCAATACCGCTGCACCGATCGCCATGCCAAAGAAAACGTAGCGGCGGGCTTTACGGAATATCTCAATCGTGCCGATGCCAATCCGGTAGACGAACAGCATCACAAGAGGAGTTTGGAAGGAGAATCCAAAGACAACCGGGACCATCACCGCAAAGGTGAGCCATTCCGAAATTCGCAAGTCGGGATCAAAACCAAGTAACTCATTGAACCATAACAAGGCGTTGATGGCTCTGGGAATGACAATGAAATAACAAAAAACGACTCCGCCCAAGAATAAGAAGATGCTAAAGGGGAGATAGACATTTACCAGCCGTTTTTCATGCGGATATAGGCCGGCGGCGATAAAGGCCCATACCTGGAAGAAGACCCAGGGGCTGGCAATTACAAACCCGGTGATTAAACACACCTTAAAATAGACCACAAATCCTTCCTGGACAGCAAGAACTTTTAATTTGTATTGCGGGCCTAAGACTTCCCGAATTTCTTTGGATTTTTGCCACTCTTCAAGCGGTTGATATTGATAGCGCAAGCGAACGGTTTGAACTTCTTTGGGTTCTTTTTTGATTGGAAGTCCCAATTTTTTCAAGTCTTCGAGAAAAACATCGATATGGCCAATTTTAGGCTGGCGGAATGTTTTATATTTCTCTTCTTCTTTGACTTTCTTTTCCAACCGCTTCTGTTGCCGTTCGTAAAACACTTTGAGCTGAGCTTCCACCGGTTCCGCCAAAAAGCGGACAATATACTGGCCAAAAAAGAAACTAATACCCACCGCCAGGGCAAATCCCACAATAGCGCGGACCAAATAAATTCGGAGTTCCTCGATGTGGTCTCCGAAGGACATCCGGGAGTCCTCGAAGTAATCGTCCGGGTAGTCAAGTCTGTTTTTGGCAGCCATAGATTTCTTCTATTCGAGGCCTAAATCTTGGGAGGGTGAGAACTTTGAGGTTATTGGCGGAGGATGAATTTGCATCCTTTCCGGCACTAAGTCGGAATGGGAGTTTTACTCAAAACCCCACCAAATTAAATACTGCTCTAAAAGCAGTATCTTAGCAATCGAGGGATAGAGGAACAAGTTGCAGGAAAAGGAGCAGAAAGTTTAGGAAGTTCCAAAAGTCAGCAGGAGGATTCGAACCTCGGGGCAGCAGTTTTGCAGACTGCCGGAGCGCCATACCCCTCTCGCCTCTGCCGACAATAAGCGGAAGGAGAGGGAGTCGAACCCTCAAGACATCACTGCCAACCGTTTTCGAGACGGGTGCCCTCACCAATTGGCTTGCCCTTCCGTTTTATTGTTAGAGTCCGGGCGGTCCCTATTGGTTCGCACCCTTCTTGATTTCCCTGGGTCGTTGGGGAAATTATTCCCCCAAAACCGTAACTACCACCCGCCGCTCGCGAGCACGGACGTCGCACTCCAAATGAATGATTTGTTGCCAGGTTCCCAGTATCAATCTTCCCCGTTCAACAGGGACGGTGATGGAAGGCCCCATAATTGTGGCTTGCAAGTGCGAATGCCCGTTGCCGTCGTGCCAGGTTTGCTCATGGCCGTAGTCACGGCTTGGAGGCAGCAGGCGGTCCAGTTGTTCGGGAAGGTCTTTTTGCAGACCGGGTTCGAATTCGATGGCCCCGATGGCTGCCGTGCTGCCGATGCAAAACACGCTGGCGATCCCTGTCTGCACGCCCGAACGGCGAACAATTTGGCCAACCTCCCCCGTCAAGTCATTCATATCTCCGTGCCCACTGGTCCGCAGTTCTATTTGTTCCTGTGATACCATTTGCCTGACTCCTGGTTCAGTCTCACTTGTTGGAATTATTTATCTTCCCTAAAAAGGGGAAGTAGATTCTACCAAAGGAAACCGCGTTCATGAACAAAAGGCCTCGGTTGCTGATCACCATGGGGGATGTTGCCGGGATTGGTCCCGAAATCGTAGCTCGGGCTTGGCCGGCGTTGTTTCCCCTGTGCCGGCCGATTGTCGTGGGGGACGACAAGTGGATGAAACGCGGGATTCAATATTCTTCGTTGTCCTATGAGGTAAAAGCATCCAATCGTTTAGATGACTTAGAAGCAACCGAAAATACCATTCCGGTTCTCACCCCTTCCAAGGAAGACCTTCAGAAAGTTGAAACCGGCAAGGTCAGCGGCTCTGCGGGACAAGCAGCATTTGATTTCATTTGTACCGCCATTGATCTGATTCAATCCGGAAAAGCGGATGGCATGGTTACCGCTCCTCTGCAAAAAGAAGGGCTTCATCAGGCGGGATTGACCTACCCCGGCCATACGGAAATTCTTGCTGAGAAAACCGGCACCAAAGAATTTGGCATGATGCTTTACGCTCGCAATGAACAGGTGCCCGGCGGACTTGCGGTGGTCCATGTGACTTTGCATTGTGCCTTGCGGGATGTGTTTGCTCAGCTTTCCACTGAGGCCATCCATGAAAAGATAATCCTGCTCCATGATTTCCTTTACCAGATATTGGCTGAAGATCCCCGCATAGCCGTTGGGGCATTGAATCCCCATGCTAGTGACGGCGGGTTGTTTGGAGACGAAGAAGAACGCCTCATTCTTCCGGCGATTGCTAAAGCTAGGAAGGAAGAGATGGATGTGACCGGCCCCGTGCCGAATGACTTCTTGTTTGTGCGGGCCAAGAATGGGGAATTTGACGGCATCGTCGCTTTGTACCATGACCAGGGCCATATTCCCATGAAATTACTGGGCGGCTTCCAAGCAGTGAATATCACCTTGGGGCTACCTTTTGTCCGAACCAGTGTCGCTCACGGGACAGCATATGATATTGCCGGGTTAGGAGTTGCCGACCCAACCAGTTTGATCGAGGCAACGCGGTTGGCGGCTTTATTAGTAACACGGAAGGACGAGACATGAAAACCATCATGTATTTGCTTCGGCATGGAGCAACCGCGGCCAACTTGGAGAAGCCGGCCAAGCTTCAAGGCCGCGGAGTTGACCATCCGCTATCCTCTCTGGGAATTCGTCAAGCCGAGCTTACGCGGGACTGCCTGGCCTTAAATGATTTTGCCGCCTGCTACACAAGCCCCATGCAGCGGGCAATAAAAACCGCCCAGATTATCGTCAAACCGCACGGGTTAAGACCCCACATCGTGAAAAAACTCACCGAATGCGATGTCGGCAGCTGGGAAGGAAAATCGTGGGAAGAGATTGCAGAGGAATATCCTCTGGATTACAAGCTCTTCATGCAGGATCCCGCCTAGAAC
>CAZPPD010000182.1:0-8924 GCA_964588185.1 uncultured Alcaligenaceae bacterium
GTTGGTTGGAAGACGGTTTATCTGGGTCCCCACACTCCGCTAAACTCTTTTCGCAAAGCCCTGCGCCATTACCAGCCAAAACTGCTTTGGATCTCAATGACTCATCCCATCCCAGAACCCGAAGAATTTTTGCATCAATACCAGTTGCTGTATTCAGAGGCTAAGGACTCAGGAACCGCCGTGGCGATCGGCGGTCAAGGTTTATCCGAAGAAGTGAGGAACCGAATGAAATTCTCCTTTTTCGGTGACGGAATGGTACATTTGGCAGAATTCGCGGATAACCTTGTTCCTTTGCCAAAGCGACCGAAACGAGGGAGACCTCCGGTGATGATGGATTCGATTTGAAGGTTAATTCCCCTTCCCAGGATCAGACCCATCCCAAGTATTTGCCCAAGTCTTGCAATCCCAAGCTCACGGCCCCTTCCTTACTTTCGGAAGCCTCTGAGCTCGGAATTTGCCGTCCATTGATGGTCTGGGTGATCGAACAACCGTACTTTCCTTTGACTGGGATCGCTACCAGTCGATACTGTGCCTGATCATCCACATAGACATAATAACTTCTGCCGTCACTTGCTAACTTGACTTCTCCGCCGCGTTGTGAAAGCCAATCCGGAGCCTTCATTGTCATCCCTCGCCCAAGGTTTTGCCGAAAAACACTGAAAGAAAACTAGTTCCCACTTTGGTTGAAACCGGTATGGGTAATTGCAAGCATCCCATTGATTGAGAATTAGTCAGAATTTTTACCGGGAGATCCTCTTACCCTCCGTTTCACCTTTCGAACGGTTTTGTGGGAAGCTTACTATTTCTCACCATTCCAAGGTTGTTTTTGAGTGAGATTTTTACTGGTTGGCTTCTTCTTCACTACTCTACTTTTAGTATACAATATTTCACTAGTCGGTCAAACTCAATACAGCAAAAATTCCTCACAAACCGCCGGACCTCCGATTTTCAAAATAAACGCGGATTAATAAAGAAACCTACGTTCAGGGAAAAATTATATTGTTTCCAAAGACGAAGGTCAGGCCATGCAACTCTTATCAAATGCTCCATCCTATTCCGGCTGCCTGCTTGAAACCATCTGTTTAAGTTGATGAAAATGGCACCTCCCAACGGCCGGTCTTGAAAAAGTTGTACTATCACTGCCCCCTAATCCGCCTTAGAATAGGGGCCGATTGCAATTTCCCTTCTTCCCGGAGTTCTCCTAATGATTCACAATTTGCAACATATGCTTCTCCTTGCATTACTCCTCTTGGTTTTCAATTCTCCCTGTCTTGCAGGTGGAACCGAAAAGGAAAAAGCCATCCAAAAGCTTGAGAAAAATGGCTGCAAAGTTCTCCGGGATGAAACGGCACCGGGAAGACCGGTCATTGGTTTGCATGTGCATACACTAGAGAGATATAGTTCGCTTGAAGCTCGGCTCAAGGAATACCGCAGTTCCTTCAAGAAACTTCAGGAATTCAAGTTAAACATTCTACCAGGAAGGTCCACAAAGACATTTTTAAAGAGATATGTGACCGACAATCTGGTCGGCTACAAAGAATTACGGCGGCTTACTCTCTACGGCGTAGAACTTTCCGACCCGGAGTTGATCCTGGTTTGCCGTTTAAAGAAACTCCAATCGCTGATTTTCTGGAACACGGACATTACCGACGCAGGTTTGGATTACTTGATTGACCTCAAGGACCTCCGCCGGCTGGAACTTCCCAGCCAAAAGATCACCGATGATGGTTTGGTTTTCCTGACCAAGCTGCAGAATTTGGAACACCTGAAGTTAACCACCAAAAAGTTGACCAATGCCGGCATGAAGCACTTTGCCAAACTTCAAGATCTACGTCACCTGGATTTCAACGCCAATAAAATTACTGTTCTCGGCCTTATTCATTTGCTGAAACTCAAAAAGATCCAACAGCTCCATTTGAGAGATCTGCTAATAACGGATCAGTTTTTAAAACATCTGTCCAAACTGGATCAGCTCCAACGCCTTGATCTCCAAGCCAACCCAATAAGCGATAACGGGCTTCTCTATTTGCAAAAACTCCAACAACTTCGCAATTTGGATCTTTCCTACTGCAAGAAAATCACCGATGAGGGACTCCAACACCTATCAGGCCTGCCGAAGCTGGAGGATCTGGATTTGTCCGGTTGCCCGATAACCGATGCGGGAATGAAACACTTGGTAAAGCTTCCCCAATTGAAAAAACTCAAGCTCATGTCAACCAAAGTTACGGATACTGGTTTGAACCAACTGGCCCAAGTAAAGCAACTCAGGATTTTACACCTAAGCAAAAAGCAAGTAACAGAAGCCGAATTGGTGAAAATCGAAAAAGCATTACCCAATTGCCGCATCACTGTCTTTGCCGAACCCATCCGTCCTGTATTGAATCCTCAAGTGGAGAAAGCAGTTAATAAGGGACTTATGTGGCTGGCGGAACAACAAAATGGCGACGGTTCCTGGAGTGAAAAATACTTCGACCATGACACCGGCGTCACCTCCCTCGCCATGCTCGCATTTATGGCCAATGGTCACTATCCCGGACGGGGAAAATATGGCGACTTACTCGGCAAAGCGGAACAGTTTCTCTTGAAATCCTCCAACCAAAATGGACTTCTCTTCCAGATGCGGAAAAAAAGAAGACCTACCATGTACCAACACGGTTTGGCAACTCACGCCCTGGCGAAGTGCTATTCGGTATCCCAAAACCAGAACATCAAACCGGTACTGGAAAAAGCCGTCAAGCTGATCGCAAAGAGCCAGAGCCCAGTAGGTGGGTGGCGTTATCATCCCCAGCCCCGGCAGGATGGCGACCTATCCATTACCATAATTCAACTGCTCGCTCTTCATGCCGCAACAGATGCAAAAATTAAAGTCCCCGAAGAGGTGTTTACCAAGGCGAACAAATTCGTGGACTCCTGCTATTTCAAACAAAGCGGGGGATTCACTTATTTCCCCAAGTCTAGGAGGCCGTATTTTTCCAACACCGCCATGGGAATGCTGGCATACCAACTTGCAGGCAAGAAAGTACCGGCCCTCTGTTTTGATTTTCTGCAAAACCGCTCAAATCAGGGCACTTGGTTTCTTTTCGGCCACTACTATTCTGCCCAGGTAATGAGACGGAAAGGCGGTCCGGAATTCGAAAAGTGGTATGGGAAGGTGCTGAAAATGATCATGAAAGACCAACTTCAAGACGGAAGCTGGGAGCGCATCCGCCACCACAGAAGATTTGGCCCGGTATTAACCACAAGCCTGGTCGTCTCCATCCTAACCCAGGCACCTCAAAAAGAGTGATCCGAGTGGTAGCTGGATTTGCTCCCTTCGGAGGATTCCTTCCACTTTTTACGGCAACCGCAGAGAAAGCCAATATCGAGGGGACAACCGTCTCGCCGCTGGAGCAACTTTGTATCTTTAGAATCCAGCCCAAAGGAATAAAATAAGAGACAGGTCCCTGGGCTTAGGCGTGTGAACATTATATAAGGATCATTTTATGAGCAGTAATTCAGATCGGAATGCCTGGTTGAGTGGGAATGACAAGTGCAATGCTCCTCCGCCGTTGGTCGAACGTCCCGTCCGTATGGTCTTGCTTGGTGCACCCGGAGTTGGCAAAGGCACACAAGCGGAACTTCTCAGCCAAAAACTGGCCGCTTGTCACTTGTCGACCGGCGATGTATTTCGAGCAGCTCAATGTGAGACGGACCCTTCTCAAGCGCTGGCTCAGGCATTGGGAGCCATGCAAAAGGGAGAACTCGTTTCCGACGAAATGGTAGTGGCGATGATAAGGGAACGCACGGCTTGCTTGCGGTGCCGGGGTGGTTTTCTCCTTGATGGTTTTCCGAGAACCGTCGCTCAAGCAATAGCCCTGGATCAGATCCTGGCCGAGCAGAAGGTCCAACTCGATGCGGTAGTTAACTACGGCCTCCCACTCGAGGAGATCGTGGCTCGTTTGAGTGGACGGCGGACCTGTTCGCAGTGCAAGGCCATATACCACCTCCAGACACGCCCTCCACAGGTTGCAAATGTTTGCGATCAGTGCGGCGGGACCCTCTTCCAAAGGGAGGACGACAAGCCGGAAGCCATCCGCACACGCATGCAAACCTACCAGGAGAAAACCCTACCCTTGGTGGAGCATTATCAGAAGTCCGAGAAGTTGGTCACTGTCAATGCAACTGGTTCCCCGGAAGAAATTCTGGAACGATCGCTTCAGCTCCTGTCCAATCGCCTTGAGCTGAGCTAACTGCAACAGTGCGGTCTCAGCGCGAACACCGCTACGGCTTGTGAGGAATAGTTCAGGCAAGCGGGCGATGCAACCAATGCTTCTCGTAAGTCAGCTTTGCCAAATACTCCAGGACTTGCCCGCCTGATCAGCGAACAATTCCCGGCACCTTGCCCATACCCATCGGGCGAATGAAAATCTCGGCCCAGATCCCGACTTCCAAGCTGACCCCCGTCAGTGACGGGCCATTTCCAAAAAATTGATTGTCAATTGAAGACGATCATTGCCGATTCATGTCCTTCATTGAAACTAACGGTTGGATCGGAACCAGGAAGGACAATTCAAAGACGATCTTTGCCAATTCATGCCGACCGTTGAAACGAACGGTAGGATTAATATCAATTCGCGTCAGTGAGAGAAAAGCTGATCTTTTTGAATTGACCGCCTAAATTTCAAAGGCGGCCTGCGGAAAGTTGAATCGGATCCCGCAATGTTGTGCCTTGAAGCCAACCCCAACCACAAATTAAGCGAGGAAATTTTGGGTTGTCAGCGAACTACATCCTTTTGGTACCGGTTCCAAGTTGGCAAGGATTTAACCATCCGTTTCCTATAATAAGTCCAAGGTGTTACTTGGTTTCCTTCTCAATCCTTTGCCCCCTTGTACTATGACAACCTGGAACCCAAACCACTATCTCCAATTTGCCGACGAGCGAACTCGCCCCGCAGTAGATCTGGTTTCCCGCATTCAACTCCCCAACCCGCGCACCCTTGTCGACCTCGGTTGCGGTCCCGGCAATAGTACCCAAGTGCTGCGGCAACGTTGGCCGCAAGCCCATCTCCTCGGGATTGACAAATCCCCTGAGATGATTGCCGCGGCTCGTTCCAAATACCCGGATCAAGAATGGCTCCTTGGCGATGTTTCCAAGTGGAAGGCAGAGAAACCGGTTGATCTGGTCTTTTCCAATGCGGCTTTCCAATGGGTCCCCAACCACCAGCACCTCATTACGCATTTGTTCGCTCAGGTCACCGACGGGGGAGCCTTGGCGTTTCAGATCCCCAGCAACCGGTATGCCGAAGTTCGCCTGCACCTCCATGAGATCGCCGAAGACCCGATCTGGCGGGAGCGGATGCATGGCCCCAAATCTGCATTGATCATTGAGGAGCCCGATTTTTACTACGAAACCTTAGCGGAACAGGCTAACAATCTGGACATCTGGGAGACTGAATACCACCACATCATGGATAGCCCCGAGGCAATCGTTGACTGGATTTCCAGTACCGGGTTACGCCCCTTTCTGCAGGTATTGGCGGATGAACAGGAGCGCGAATTGTTTACGAGCAAGCTCCAGAAAAGCGTCCGGACCTCTTACCCCAAGTGTAAGAACGGAAAAGTCCTCTTCCCCTTCCGGCGGTTGTTCGTTGTCGCTTACCGCTAACGGTCACAAAGTCGGCACATGGATTGGTACTTCATGGTATTCCAATGCCCATTCCTTCATAAACCGGACGTGGTTTGGGACGATGCGATAGACGATGAGTTCTGGATTGTTGATGGTTCCCAAATACTGCCGCAGCAAGGCATTGCTATCCCAGATTTCCTGAAGCAAGTCATGGTCGGAAACTACCTCGGCGGTCCCGGTGATGCGGACCTGATCGTGGTGATTATCGAGGTAGCACAATTCCACTTTGGGATTTGTGGCGATTTCCTTGGTTTTGTTGTAACTGCGGAGATTGGCAATATAGACCTCAAAGCCATCGGTCTTAACCGGGGAAACCGGCCGGATACGCGGTTGATTCTCATCCACGGTTGCCAGGTAGGGGAAGCGGTCTCTGTGCAAAACTTCCAAGGCCATCTCGCGGGCTTTTTGAGGAGTAATGGGAGCTTCACTTGGCTTGGTCATCTTTTCCTCCGATCATTTTCGTAGCAAAACGGTTTTTATTTTCCCATTATTCGGTAGAACCAGCAATCCCCGACTTTAATGGGATTCCAGGCCCAACTCTAAGCTTTCGGGTCGGGTTATCGGCCATCAAGCTCCTGCAGCTTTGGCCCGAAACCTTGCCGCCCACCCTGATTTTTTCTCCTGCAAGGAAATTCAATAGAGGATTAGTGTCCAGCCACTGGAGAAAATTAGGATTTTACGGCAAAGCTTTGTTGGAAAACGGCTTTGCCGTAAATCCTATCTTTCTCGTGTGACAAAGCACTAGGATTCCTCGCTCCCCAGTTTCACTTCCCGCTCGATTTGTTCCTCACCGCGGGCAATGGTTAAGGTCACCACATCCCCCGGGTTGTATTCGGAGAGGACTTCGAGTAAATCTTGTGGCGTGCGGACTCGGGAATCGTCAATGGCCAAAATTATATCGCCAAGTAAAATCCGTCCCCGGGTGTCTCGTTGCGTGGGTAATAACCCGGCTCTATCCGCAGGGCCATCGGGAACGATGTTGAGAATGAGCACGCCATTGATACCCCAGCGCCGCGTCAATTGGGTCGGCGCAGGTTGAATGCCCAGACTGGGACGTGACTTCTGCTGTTCTTTACCGCGGATAATTTGGGTTACTACGAAATTCACTTCGTCCACAGGAATGGCAAAACCAATTCCGGCCGAGGCTCCGGAGGGGCTGATGATGGCGGTGTTCACGCCGATTAATCGCTTGGAACTGTCCAACAGCGGCCCGCCGGAATTACCCGGGTTGATGGCGGCATCGGTTTGAATGAGGCCCTGCAATGTATTCCCCTCTCGGGAGCCGACCTTTCGGCCCAAGCCGCTGACCACACCGGTGGTCAGGGTTTGGTCTAATCCAAAGGGATTGCCAATGGCGTAAACGCTTTGCCCCACTTCAAGGTCATTGGAAGAGCCGATTTTTATGGGCTGGAGGTTATGGCCTTTGGGGTTGATATATAGCACAGCGAGATCCTTGCCGGGAGCTGCTCCAACAACGGTTGCTTTCTCGGCTCCCCGGTTGGCAAACGTCACCTGGATCTCTCCCCCGTTTCCGGCTGCATTTTTGATTACGTGATAGTTGGTTACAATATGGCCTTTTTTATCCCAAATAAATCCCGACCCGGAACCTTGGGCAACCGTTTCCATCTCGAAGAATCCTCTTCTCTGGATCAAGGTGGTGATATGCACCACAGAGGGAGAAGCTTCCTTATAAATCTCGATGGTGGTTTCTTCCTGGCTGGTTTTGGGCCCGGGAGCATCTACCGGTCTCATTTTGGCGTTGGGATCGATCCCTGAGGAGGGGCCCGAACCGATCCAGCGCGAAATGAGAAAACCCAATCCCAGTGCCAAAAAGAACAACAGAATGGCCCAGTAGTTGATCGAGAAATCATTCCGCCGGCGATATCGATCGTAGTGCGACATATTTGCCTCTGTTTTCATATCAATGGAACTGACAGCGGTTTCCATTTCTCCTATTATTAGTGTGTTCTATTAAAATCCAAATCCTTTCAGAGTCTTTATTCTTCGAGGTCCTCCCCCTATGCCGGAGAGAATTTTCATTGCCTTGGGAAGCAATCTGGGGGACCGGAATTACTTACTTAACTCTGCGATAGAACATGTTCGGGATGAACCGGAAATCGAGGTCGTCAAGGTTTCTTCGTTTTACGAAACCGAACCTCAAGGATGACCGCCCGATCAAGACTCCTATCTGAACGCCGTATTAGAGGCCACCACCACGCGAACGGCTTCAGAAATTATGGATTTCTTGTTGCAGACCGAGACGAAATTGGGGCGAGTCCGCCAGGAAAAAAATGCTCCCCGGACCATTGATTTGGATTTGCTGCTATTCGGAGATTGGGTTTTCAACGAAGAAAACCTGCAAGTTCCCCACCCGCGCATGCACCAGCGTTCCTTTGTGCTCGAACCATTAGCCGAGATTGCTCCCGAGGTGAAACATCCGGTCATCGGGGAAACGATTGCCGATTTATGGAAGAACCTGCAAACCGTTCAGGTTGAGCTGGAAGAACAAGAACCGGCAGCACTAACTCTTTCCGCTCCTGTCATGCGGCACTTGGAAGGAAAAAAAGTGGTCATTACCGGCTCCACCAGCGGCATTGGCCGTGCGATGGCATTAGCCTTTGCCGAAGCGGGTGCGGATGTCATGGTTCACGGCCGGCGGCAGTCGGCAGCGGAAAAAGTTGTATCTGAAGTAAAAGAGCGGAATGTTCAGGCCGATTTTTTCCTTGCCGATTTACAGAAGTCGGCCGAATGCGAACGATTCGCCCGCAAGGTGTGGAAAGACTGGGGACCTGTGGATGTTTGGGTGAACAATGCCGGGGCGGATACACTAACCGGCGACGCCGGCGATTGGCCTTTCTTCAAAAAGCTGCAAACTCTTTTCGTCGTCGATGTGGTCGCCACCATCATCATCGCCCGTAAGATCGGCAAGCGCATGAAGCGGCAGGGTTCCGGCCTCATTCTCAACATGGGATGGGATCAGGCAGAAACCGGAATGGATGGCGACAGCGGCCAGCTGTTTGGGGCCATCAAAGGGGGAGTGATGGCCTTTAGTAAGAGTTTGGCGGTGAGTCTGGCCCCGAAAGTTCGTGTGAATTGCCTTGCACCGGGTTGGATCAAGACGGCATGGGGCGGCCAAGCTTCAGATTATTGGCAAAAGCGGGTCCGGGAAGAAACACCGTTGGCCCGCTGGGGAACCGCGGAGGATGTTGCCGCCGCTGCCGTGTGGCTGGCTTCTCCCCAAGCGGATTTTATTACCGGC
>CAZPPD010000183.1:0-8846 GCA_964588185.1 uncultured Alcaligenaceae bacterium
TTGAAAATTGGAGTTTCTTCTTTAAGGAACGAAATTGTTAAGGGGGCTACCGATAGCCGGACCCGCCTGAATTTGGTCCTCCATAAGCCGGAGCTGTAGCCGGCAGCGAATTGGGGGCAACCGGACTTGAGGTGACCGGTGGACTATAAGTTGGCGTTCCAGAAGAACAATTGCCACCCGAACATCCACCGGAATGGGGGACATAGCTGCTATGAGAGCGGCATCCTGCAAGGCCAATAATCAAACTTGTTGCCACGAAAAGGGATAGTCTTGAGACCCTCATGCCTGAATCCTTTCTGGAATTACAACACCAAGATTACTGCCAGGTTCATCGACAATTTCTCCAAGCCATTCCGTGAGGTAGCTCACAAGTACACAGGAGGAATTTTTGCTGATTTGATTTGATTCTTTTTTGCTGCGGTGCTCAAATGGTACCCCAACCAAAACACTACACTTTTGGAGTTGAGGATATGAGTGAGAAAAAAGCCCGATGGGGCATAATAGGGGTTGCCAAGATAAATAACCGTCTGTTGCCTTCTTTTCCCAGAGCCACCAATACTGAATTGGCAGCTATCGCCAGCCGGTCCAAGGAAAAAGCCGAATCCGCCGCCAAAGCTGCAGGGATTCCCAAAGCTTATGGGAGCTACGAAAATCTTCTAAAAGATCCGGATATCGATATTGTCTATAACCCATTGCCGAATTCGTTACATTCGGAATGGACGATGAAAGCAGCGGACCATGGCAAAAGTGTGCTTTGCGAGAAACCATTGGCCCCTAGCGCCGATGAGGCGCAAAAAATGGTGGATTATTGCCAAGAAAAAGGCGTTCATTTGATGGACGGCTTTATGTGGCCCCACCATCCCCGAACGGCAATGTTGCGGGAATTTCTGGACAGTGGAGCCATCGGTCCTGTGCAAAAAGTTACAGCCGCTTTTTCCTTCAAGATGGAACCCATGGATGGGACCAATATCCGACTCAAACCGGAACTTGGAGGAGGTTCCCTGTTGGATGTTGGTTGCTACCCGGTTTTCGGCATCCGTTGGGCTTTTGGGGAGGAACCGGTCCGGGTTTATGCGACGGCCAAATATGAATTCGGCGTGGATGTGGACCTGAATGGCATCCTGTGGTTTGCGGATGGCCGGATGGCTTCTTTTGATTGTGCCTTCACCCTTCCGGTGCGAATGCAAATGGAAATTGCCGGCAGTGAAGGGGTAATCAAGATTCCGCACATGTGGTTACCGCCGGAAGATGCTCCCTATGAGGTTCACGGCCGGAGCCCAACTGTCGAAACCACCAAGGTTCCAGGACACGATCAGATTGCCCACATGATTTCCAATTTCAGTCAGGCCGTTCTGGATAATAAGCCGGTGAAACAATCTCCACAGGAGGGAGTGAAAACCTTGCGAGTACTAAATGCTTTGGCTGAATCGGCAAAGACAGGAAAGGTTGTGGAGATGAGTTCCTAGCTGCTCAAGCAAAAGGAGGAAAGGCTTAGCAATGCTGATAATTCCCAGAGGCCTTAATCTGCCAAATACATAATCCGGCCGCAACTGTTGCACATATTGAATTTGCCCATGGACATTTCATTGCTTTGTTGAGCGGTAAGACCCATAAAGCACGATTGGCAGGTATTATTTTTCACCGACGCAAAAGCATCATCACCGCGAATCCGTACCAAGCGGTCATATTGAACCTTGAAGTCTCCGGATGGAATGGAACTCTCGGTCTCTTCCAACTCTTTCTGGGTTTTTTCTAATTCGGAGACATAACCGGCTTTTTTGGTCTCCATTTCCTTTTCAAAATCCGCCAAGTTCATTTTCGCCTCTTCCAAATTTTCTTTGAGAGGTGGAATCTTCTTTTCCTGCTCTTCAATATTGTTGAAGCCTTGCAGAATCTGGTCCTCGATATCACTGATTTTTTTCTTGGTATGATCGATTTCATGACCCAAGGCGTCAAACTCCTTCTTGGAGATGATGCCTTCTCGTTGTTTTTGGTAGCGATCAATCTGGGCCGAGGCACTTTGCAGGGAAACCTCGTTCTCGTGGTTTTGCACTTTAAGATGCTTTAAGTGTTCTTCGCCTTCTTTAAGGTTTTTGGTGTGAAACTCGACATCGTCTTGCAGTTTCTGGTGAGTCTTCGGCAGTTTGGCTATCTTGGTTTCTAAATCCTTGGCGTAACGGCGAAGGCGATGGATCTCTTTAAGTATGGAAGCAAGATTGGTTGACATGGTCTTCGGCGCCCCTGGATTGATGGTAGGAATGTTGGATTAAGAAAAGAATGAGCATTGTGGGCTCTTTGCAAAACTTCCCCCGAAGTCACCACTAATATTCTTTTCCCATCCCAAAGGTTTCCCCTATTTTCGTCGGCCAACAAAAAACCGCCGGTTTTTCCGGCGGTTAGTTGTTTTAGTTTTTATTCAATGAGCCGTCCAGGAATCCTTCCAATTGCCGGCTTCGCACGGGGTGTTGCAGCTTGCGAACCGCCTTGGCTTCAATCTGCCGCACCCGTTCGCGGGTAACCTTGAAGATGCGTCCAACCTCCTCCAAGGTGTAGGTGTAACCATCACCCAACCCATAGCGAAGCTTTATTATTTCCCGTTCTCTATAAGTTAATGTCTTCAGGACTTGTTCGATCTTATCTTTCAGCATTTCCTGAGTGGCGGCACTGACCGGTGATTCGACTCCGTCGTCCTCAATAAATTCACCAAAGTAGCTGTCTTCGCTCTCGCCAACCGGGCGATCCAAACTGATGGGGTGACGGCTGATTTTCAAGACGCGGCGAGTTTCCTCAATGCTAATGCCGGCTTCGTTGGCAGTCTCTTCAATGGTGGGTTCGCGGCCGAGTTGTTGCAGAAGTCTTTTGGTAACATTCCGCAGCTTGCTCATGGTTTCGATCATGTGAACCGGAATGCGAATGGTGCGGGCCTGGTCGGCAATCGCTCGTGTGATTGCCTGGCGAATCCACCAAGTCGCGTAAGTTCTGAATTTATAACCCCGGCGATATTCATACTTATCCACGGCTCGCATCAAGCCGGTGTTGCCTTCTTGAATCAGGTCCAAGAAGGATAAACCCCGGTTGCGATATTTTTTCGCGATGCTGACCACCAAACGCAGGTTTCCGCCGGATAGTTCCCGTTTGGCTTGTTCATATTCGGTGAAACGCTTTTTCATGATCTCGACGCGTTTGCGAAGGGAGCCCGGCTCTTCCAGGGTAATCATCATCAAGTCGCGGAGTTCTTTTTCCAGATTTGCTTTGTCTTCTTTAAGGGTTCGATCTCCCTCCATGGCACAGATCTGTTGTTCCAGTTGATCCATACGCCAGGAGATCTGCTCCAGTTTTCGCATCAGCGGTTGGACTTTTTGCGTCCGGATACTGAGTTCTTCGACCAAAGTCACCATCTTGCGGCGGCGAATCCGCAGATTGCGTCGAGCCATGCGGCGGGGACCTTCTTCGGTTCTGGGATCAACACAGTTGGTGAATTCGACGATGTTTTGTTCGAGGAGATGTTCGAGAGTCTTGAGGTTGTGGGGCATTCGCTGGAGAATTTTATCTTTCTCCAAGTTTTCCGTTAGAGAGACTTTGACCGTTCGGTCGAAAGGCAGATCGCCATGATGAACTCGGCGTAAAGTTTCCACCACATTACTCAAGGCGTAGTCGCATTCCAGGACTTTGCGGCGGAAGCGTTTGCGCGTGACTTCGATCTTCTTAGCAAGAGATATTTCTTCGTCCCGCTTGAGAAGAGGAATCTCACCCATCTGGGTCAAATACATTCGCACCGGGTCGTCGATGCGGCGGCCCTCTTCATCCTCGATGAAGTTGAGCATCTCCTCTTCGGGAAGTTCGATTTCCGTGTCCGCCTCCGCAGTCCCACTCTCGCGTTCTTCGGCTTCGGCTTCGTCAATCAACTGAATTTCATGATCTTCCAGAATCATGAGCAACTGATCGAGCTTCTCCGGGTTGACGGCTTCATCGGGCAAATATTCGTTGACTTGATCGTAAGTAAGGTAGCCCTTAGCCTTACCCTGTTCGATCATAGCCTTCAAACCTTCGTCCATCTTCACGTCCATCAAACACTCCTCGGGTTGGTTGATTCCCAGCGGGAAAATCAAAGAACCTCTCTGCTCATGTGGAAAAGACCGAATGGTCTGACATTCTAGCCCCGGCAGAAAACCTCTGCCCTCATTTCTTAATTCTTCCGCTCCTGAAGTTGCCGCAGAATTTCGGCTGCGGCATCGGGATCCGAAGTTTCTTTCAATTTGTTTTGTAAATCCTGCTTGATCGTCATTTCTTGGCGTTGGCGAAAACACTGCAGGATTTTATCCAGCCAAAGGCGCCGCTCTTTACTTGCCAACCCAATTTCCTGAAGCTCCAATGCTTTGGACATCAATGCCGGATTTTCAATCCGGGCTCGCAATTCATCCAAAGTCGGCTCCAAGCCTTCCTGTCTCATCTGATAGAGCTCTTCCACTAATTTCCGCAATCCGGGGTGCTCTATCCGGCCGGCATCCAATTCTTTTTCTGCCACTTCCACTAACGTTGGCTCCGCCAGCAATACTTCCAACAATTGCTTTTCGTGCGGCTGTGCCGGAGCCCGGCGAATTGGTGTGGATTCGCTTTCAGAGGATTTGGAACTGGAAGAGGGAGTGTTAGCAGATGGCTTTTGTTCGCGGCGGAGTTCTTTCAGCCGCTGCCACAAAGTTTCTTCCCGAGTTCCAAATTGTTGAGCGATTCGGGAGATCATCAACTCGCGTTTGAGCTGATCTGCTTGACCGCTCATGGGCGAACCCACTGCAATAATACGCAATACCGAATCGATTGCGCGTCGCCTTCCTTCGACTCCGTTATTTCCGGTTGTATGCAATACTTGATTTAACTTAAATTCCAGCACATCTTTCGCATTCGTCAAGGCCGATCTAAATTCTTCTGCTCCAAATCGGTCCAAAAAGTCGCATGGGTCCAATCCTTCGGGAAGGGTTGCCACCCGCAACGACACGTTTTGACTAACAAACAATTCCAATGCCCGGTCGACTCCGGTCGTTCCGCCGGCATCGGCGTCAAACACCAACACTACGTCTCCGGTTACGCGGCGAAGCTGTTGCACATGGCGTGCGTTGAGGGCCGTACCCATGGTCGCAGCCACATTCCCGACGCCCATTTGCTGGGCCATCAAGACATCGGTGTAGCCTTCCACGATGGCTAAGAATCCATTTTTTTCGACCGCATGCCTGGCTTGATCCAAGCCGTAAAGCAAATCGCTTTTGGAAAAAAGCGGTGTATCGCAGGAATTGTAATACTTTGGGGCCCGGTTCACATACGGTGAATTTGGCATAATTCGGCCGCCAAAGCCAACAGTTTTTCCGCGGATGTCGCGAATGGGAAAAATGACACGGTCGCGGAAACGATCATAAAAACCTTTGCCCTCATCTCTCCGGGCAATCAAGCCGACTTCTTCCAGCATCTTAAAGGAGGTCCCGGCCGCTTGGGCTTTGCGAACCAACCAATCTCCTACTGCCGGGGCGAAACCCAAACCAAACTTGCGAACCGTTTCACCGTTTAGTTTTCGCTCGCCCAAATAATGCCGGGCCGCTTCACCTGCCATAGTTTCCAACAGGCAGTGCTGGTACTGGGTCTCAGCCCACCGTACAACCTCAAGCATAAGAGCGCGGCTATTGTCTTGACGTGTAAACTTGCGATTTTCCAGGGAGATTCCCGCCCGCTTGGCCAACAGTTCTACCGCTTCGCGAAATTCGGCATGATCCTGTTCTTGAATAAAAGTGAAAACATCCCCATATTTCCCACAACTCCAGCAGCGATAGCGTTGCCGGTTCGGGTCGACATCAAAAGAGGGACGGTGATCATCATGAAAAGGGCACAGGCCTTTGAAAGTGTTGCCGGCTTGGCGGAGCGCAACATAGCCGCTGACAACGTCGACGATATCGTTGGCTTCTTTGACTTGGCGAATCAGTGCTCCCCAATCATCCTTCAATGCACACCCGCCGGGAGAATCTGGAAGGTAACTTGCCCTTTTGGAAATTATAGTCCTCAAGGATCGGGCTACAGCGCGAGTTGGTTTGAAAATGGTTGATGTAGTTTGCATCCGTGCCTAAGTGAAAGTCACCATCCTTAATAGATGGCGTCACGATTCCTTCCATGGAGACAGGCGGTTGATTGAAACCCGTTGTATTTTTACCGGTGAACCAGGCTTTTCCGACTTACCTAATTCCCGGCGTTTTTCTACGCGGCCAAATCATTTGACACAAGTTGAACTAGCAAAAATGCTTAAACCA
Source organism: uncultured Alcaligenaceae bacterium (assembly GCA_964588185.1). GTDB lineage: Bacteria > Planctomycetota > Planctomycetia > Gemmatales > Gemmataceae > CAZPPD01. The sequence goes on from CAZPPD010000183.1 coordinate 6,288, forward strand.
TTGAGGTCTAGCAATGCCGTGGGAATTATAGCTGTCAGCTGAAATGGAGTCAACCGGATAGAGATGGAGAGAGGGAGAGAAGAGATTGGGAGAAAGGAGAAGCGGAGATGAGGGACTCTCCTCCATGCCTCCCTATCTCGCTCTCACCCTGTCTCCGTTTCTCCCCGGCTCCCATTGAACTATTCTATATTTCCGCACGGGAACCCGATTTTATGGATCTTGCATTTAATAACGGCGCCCGGTATAGCCGATCAGTAAAGATGGAACAGAAAGGCCATTTCTCCAGGAAAGGAGTTTGGAATGTCGATGGCACGCTTGAGTGCGGGGTTGTTTGTTGGTGTCGTGCTTGGCTTCTCCGTGGTCCCAGTGAATGCAGCCCCTCCCGTGGAAGCCATCTTGCGATACACTCCGAAACAATCCGGTGTCGATTACACCACGCCCACCAAGGCCCAACAGGCAAACTGTGAGGTTAAGCTGGAAGGCGGAAAGAATCCCGGAAGCAGCGGGTGGGTTTTGCTGGACGGCCGAAAAAAACCGTTGCGGCGATTCTTCGACAGCGATGGGGATAAACGGATTGATGTCTGGTCCTATTTTCGAAACGGACTGGAAGTTTACCGGGAAACTGACACCAATCGCAACAACCAAGCCGATCAATATCGCTGGTTTAACACGGGCGGAATGCGTTGGGGAATCGACAGTAATGAAGATGGCCACATTGATACTTGGAAAGTCATCTCCGCAGATGAAGTTGCCCAAGAAGCCTATCGTGCCATGATTACCCGAGATTTCCCTCGGCTGAAGGCCTTGTTTATCACCGAAGCCGAATTGAATTCCTTGGGATTGCCTTCCAATTATTTAGCCGCCATTAACCGCAATCTGCAAAATGCGGCTTCGACCTTTCAGTCCAGAATCGCCAAGATGTCCATGCCTAAGGATCCGAATGCACCTGCTCGCATAGAGAGTGCTTTCCCCCATTGTGTTCCCGCAGAATCCATCGGGGCGGACCAAGACATCTATCGCTTCCCGACTCGCACTATTCTTTACCAAAGTGGAAAGAATGATCACGAATGGCTGCAAACCGGGCAGATGATCAAAGTCGGGATGGCTTGGAGATTGACGACCGTACCCGGGAGCACCGGGCCAATGCCCGAAGTGGAAGACCAACAAACTCCGGAAGTCCGCAAATTACTGGAAGCGATTGCCAAGCTGGATGAAGCCACTCCTCAGACTCCACCGGTTCCCGGACCGAACAAGGCCGTGGTTGACTACAATACTCAACGCGTTACCTTAATCGACCAGTTGCTGCCGAAACTTCCTGCCAAGGAGCGGGAAATTTGGCTCAGGCAAAAAGCGGACAACTTGGCTGCCGTAACTATCCACAGCGATTCTGCAAAATTCGCCGGCAATCTATCTCAACTGCAGCAATTCAAGAATCAGATTGTCCAACAAATGCCCAATAGCAAATTGGCGGGCTATGTAACCTTCCGGGCCATGTGGGCGGAATACGCCAACCGCTTGGTGGTGGACAATCCAAAGCTCGCCAAAATCCAAGCCGAATGGCTGGAAAAGCTGGCGACGTTCGTGCAGAGCTATCCCACTGCGGATGACACTCCGGATGCTTTGCTGCAACTGGCCATGGGCCATGAATTTGCCGGTAAGGAAGATCTTGCCAAAAGATACTATCAGCAATTGGCGGAAAACTTCCCCAGCCACCCATTGGCTCCAAAAGCCGCCGGAGCAGTCCGGCGCTTGGATCTTGTCGGCAACACGATGGAGCTGAGCGGCAACACTCTTACCGGTCAGCAATTCAATATTGCCGCACTCAAAGGCCGAGTGGTGGCGGTCTATTATTGGGCCAGTTACTGCACCATATGTGCGGACAGCTTTGAAAAGCTAAACAAGCTCCACAAGGAATACCGGGGCAAAGGGTTTGAGGTGGTCACGGTAAACTTGGACGACCAACGAAACGATGCCCTTCGTTTTCTGCAGAAAAACCCACTTTCGGGGGCTCACTTGTTTGCTCCGGCACCCGATGGCGGCTTGAGCAGTCCGCTGGCAACACAGTATGGAATTATGGGCTTGCCGAATCTTTTCCTTGTTGGTAAAGACGGGACCGTCATCAGCCGCACCATTCAGATCAACGATCTTGAAGACGCCATTAAGAAAGCGCTCTAACCGACCAGGGAAGGTCCGGTAGCCTGAAAGGCTTCTTTCGCAGGGATGCAGAAAGAAGCCTTTTTTTGTTGGCTAAAGCAAAGTTGATGATCCAAAAGTCCTGGTAATGCTGGGCTTTTTTAGGCTCTTTCAGGGCAGGGATAAACTTTTTTCATCAGAATTAATATCGCTGATTTTCCGCTCCTGCAAAACTCCTATGCTGAGTCAATATTCGGGCGCAATGGGTCCCAATCGATCTTTTGAATTTCCTGTACAATGAAAAAACAGAACTCCACGGTTAAGGAAGCAAATACAATGAGTTTATCCACGGAAGGCAAAACCTAGATGTGTCTATTGGCGATATTTTTTCGGGTGGTAGAAGACGCCCCTTTGGTGATTGGTGCC
>CAZPPD010000184.1:0-8844 GCA_964588185.1 uncultured Alcaligenaceae bacterium
GCCGTCAGCGAACCCAAGTACGCCCCCGAAACGAGCTAACCAACCCCCGCAAAATCATAATTTAAACGCGTCGACAACACTTCCTTTGCCCCCAAATAACAATCCCCAGACCTTGACATTTTCCACCCTGCAGCCGGCGGGTCCAAACCCCAATGATTTCCCCACAATTGTCCCAACTGTACCCCCAAAAGGCCCATCTCGGTAATCTGGAGAAGGTGCCAATTGACTTCGCTGTCAGCTTCTTCTAGACTAGCCAAGACTTAGCTTCAAATGGGGTTATTTGTGTTTTTCTCTCCCTTTACAGCCTTGATTGCAATGTCCATCACCATTATTACCATCCGCGCCATTATTATTGGTTGGGTGACCTAGCTGACCCAAGGCTGAGAGATAACCACAAAATTTAATTGGCCTTGGTCGGTTTTTCCTACCAGGGCTTTTTTCATCTAGAAGGGCACCCATGGCACGCATCAACATCTATGACACGACCCTCCGCGATGGCAGCCAGGGAGAAGGGATAAACTTCTCCCTCCAGGATAAGATTTTGATTACCAAGAAGCTGGATGACCTTGGTGTGGATTTTATTGAAGGCGGCTACCCGCTTTCCAATCCCAAGGATTTTGAGTACTTCCAGGAGGTCCGGAAACTATCGCTCAAGCATGCCCGAGTGGCCGCCTTTGGGATGACTCGCCGCAAGGGAATTCTTCCCCAGGATGATACCTGCATCAAAGCGTTGCTGGAATCGCAGGCTCCGCTGATTACTTAGGTCGGGAAAAGTTGGGATTTGCATGTTACCGAAGTGCTGGGCACTAATCTGGAAGAAAATCTGAACATGATTCGCGATTCGGTTGCCCATTGCAAGGACCAGGGCCGCGAAGTGTTTTATGACGCCGAGCATTTCTTCGACGGTGCCCGCAACAATGAAGAGTATGCCCTAAAGACGTTGGAAGCAGCCCAGGAAGCCGGGGCGAGCGTGATTATTTTGTGCGATACCAACGGCGGCAATCTTCCTGAGGAAATTGGTACTCTCGTGGAAAAGGTCCGGAAGCTACTGAAAGTCGAAATCGGAATCCATTGCCACAATGACTCGGATGTTGCGGTGGCAAATACCTTGGCCGCAGTAGCCAAAGGGGCCACCCAGGTCCAGGGCACCTTTAATGGCATCGGCGAACGTTGCGGCAATGTCGATTTGGTAAGTGTAATCGCCAATCTGGCTTTGAAGCGGTCCCATGAAGTTCTGAAACCGGGGAGTTTATCTCACCTGACCGAGGTCTCGCGGTATATCTATGAGCTTTCCAACATGAACTTCCGTCCTGGACAACCCTTTGTGGGATCCAGTGCCTTTGCCCATAAAGGCGGCATGCATGCCCATGGAGTCGCTCGCGTTACTTCCAGCTACGAGCATATTGATCCCAAAACAGTCGGGAACGAACGCCGGATTTTGGTCAGTGAACTTGCCGGGGCGGCCAGCATCGGCAACAAAATCGGCAAGCATGGAGTGACGCCGGATAAGGCCCTGATGGGCAAGATCCTGGCTCGGGTGCAAGATTTGGAGAACGAAGGTTACGAATTTGAAGCGGCCGAGGCGTCCTTTGATTTGTTGGTGCGGAAAACTTTGGGAACCTACGTGCCGAAGTTTAAGCGTTTGGCCTACCACGTCAACATCGAGGTAGATGGAGACCGCCCCCTGATCACAGAAGCCACCGTCAAAGTCCGAGTCAATGATCAGGTGGAACATACGGTGAGTGAGGGCGATGGTCCGGTGAATGCTTTGGACGGGGCACTTCGCAAAGCCTTACAGCCCTTCTATCCTAACTTGGCCGAAATGCAGTTGGTTGACTACAAGGTGCGGGTCGTCAATTCCCGTGCCGGGACCGCGGCTCGTGTTCGTGTTGTTATTGAATCCCGGGATTCCGAGGATGTTTGGGGGACCGTTGGGGTCAGTGAAAATGTAATCGAGGCGAGTTGGATTGCCTTGATGGACAGTATTGAATACAAGCTTTTCAAGGATGAGGAGAAATAATACTGGGCGCAGTTTGAATGCTCCCCTACACAAAAAGGTGCGACGAAAGCGGCATTGCCAACTTAGCAACAACGAGTTGGTTTAGACTTACCCCTTCTTCCTCCGCTTCAGCTGGAAGAGCTGCATAAAAAGAACCGTTAGGCCAAAAATGAATTTACCACCTTTCTTTGGCGTGGCAGTTTCAACTACTATTATCCTGAATCTACTGCGTTTTGACTGCATGCTAAGTCCTTTGAGAATCCAGGCGAGCATGCTTCAGACCAATAGGCGGAATACAAACCCAAAATTAAACTTATCACTTATCAACTTTCCCAAAGTTCTATCTGTTGACGGTTTCCCATTTCTTCTGCTAGTGTGTGTTAGCATTTTCCATTCGACGGCATTAACAAGGGGCCAATGTGAGCCGAGTTATCTTCGCCTTTAATGGGGATTTGGAATCGTGCTTGGCCCTGCACCGTTTGGTGCAAGTTCAAAATAATACCGTCGTCACTCTGTCCATCAATCTGGGACAAGAAGTCCACATGCAGTCTCTGGGAGAACTGGCTCTGGAATTAGGAGCCGCCAGCGCCCAGGTTGTTGATTCCCGAGAATTATTCCTGCGGGATTTTGCCTTGCCCCTCCTGCAAGCCAATGCGGTTTATCAGACCAATGTCTTTTTAGGTTCGGCAATGGGCCGGTACGTGGTGGCCCAGGAATTGGTGCGCGTTGCTAACGAAGAACGTTGTGCACTCGTTGCCCACAGTGCGGCCAGCAAGGGAAATGACCAGGTCCGAATGGAAACTGCCATTGCGGCTTTGGATCCCGAGTTAAAAGTTTTGGCTCCGGTGCGGGAATGGAACTTGCGGACGCTGGAACAAAAAGCCGACTACATCCGCCGCCATAATCTGCCGATTGAAGAGCCGGTCTCCGAAGCAGTGACAATCGACCAAAATCTTTGGGGAGTCGGGCTCTATTTTCATGGGATGGTGGATGCCTGGGATAAACCGCCATCGGAAACCTACATTTTCACCACCGCTCCCGAAAAAGCTCCGGATACCCCGGAAATCCTTACCATTGGTTTTGAAGCCGGAGTTCCGGTTACCCTCAATGGAAATAATATTCAACTGGTTCCCCTTCTAAAGGAGTTGAATGCCGTTGGCGGCAAGCACGGCATCGGCCGCAATGATGTAGTAGAGGACCGACTGTTTGGAATCAAAAGCCGTGAAATTTATGAGACTCCCGGAGCTTCCATTCTACTTCTGGCTCATCGGGAACTGGAAAGCCTGGTTCACAGCCGGGAACTTCGGCTGGTTAAAGAATCGTTGAGCCTTCGCTACGCGGAACTTGCTTACTCCGGATTGTGGTTCCATGATCTGCGTTATGCGTTGGATGGATTCTTCCAACGTTCCCAACGCTTTATCACTGGAGAGGTCAAAATGAAACTCTACAAAGGAAACCTCGCTGTCATGGGACGGCGGAGTCCTTACAGCTTGTACGATAGCCAACTGGCCAACCAATCCAACCTGGATCTTTTCGATAACCAATGGGCCCAGGGATTTACCAGCCTGTGGACCTTGGCCCCTCGCCTTGCCGCTCGCCGTCGCGATCAGAGCCATGGCAGCAAAGAACAGTGATTCAAAAGAATATGTCTTTACAAAACCTTTACCAGGTAACAAAATATTCCTAATAAACTTTTTCTGATTCGAATCACTTACCCATAGGTAATATTTGAATCAGATTCTGTGGATTACCATCACCGTCTCCGGCAGCAACCGGGGACGGTGTCTTTTTCCACCACAGATCTCCAAAGAGAAAAAGTAGCGAAAGAGTCATGCTACTTTAATCAACTTGCGATGGTTCTTTGTATAGGAGCGGAGCATGGAACGAATCCCCATGACCAAAACCGGGTACGACAAGAAGAAGGCCGAGCTGGATAAGATGCAAAACATCGACATGATTGAGGTCACCAAGCGGGTGGCAGAAGCTCGGGCAATGGGGGACCTTAGTGAAAACGCGGAGTATCATGCGGCCCGCGAAGACCAGGGAATTCTGCAGGCTAAGATCAATCAGTTAAAGGATGAACTGGCTCGGGCAGAATTTGTTGATATGGATAGTTTGCCCAAAGACACTGTTGCTTTTGGCTCGCGGGTCAAAGTCCAGGATTTGGATTTGGATGAGGAAGAGGAATTTGAATTGGTAGGTCCGGGCCAGGAAGATTACGACAACAACAAAATCCTAACCACCAGCCCCATGGGAATGGGCTTGATGGGCAAGAAGATCGGTGAAGTGGCCGAGATTGAAGCACCGATGGGGTTGATTCGATTCAAAATCCTGGAAATTTCCTTTCCCGGTTTGGAATAATCTGTTGAGTTAAGGGTTCGGCACCTTGCCGACATGGGTGCCGAACGGAACATTCAACTTAATCTCCTTGGGGGAACCTATCGCCGTTATGATCCAGCTTCCTTTGGCCTGCTCCAATTGAAACCGGACTCGCCGGGTTCCTTCTTTGCGGATCTCATCCATATCCACAAACACAGAATCTTTATTCTTCATACTGCCATGATTCATCAAGCTTTGGATGTTAGCTTTTTCCTGGATGAGTTGGTGGGTTTGATTTTGTAACGCCGGACTTAGGAAAGTCTGCAGCCGGTCTTTATCCTGGTCCACGGTAGCCTCATAAAAGGCGGTGACGCATTTTTCCGGAGTTTGTATTTCAGTCGCGGGAGTGTCTTCTTGCTCCCGGTTTAACAAAACCACAACTAGGATTACCAGCGTGACAGCGACGGCAATCCCAATTTTCACAGCTTTCATCCCTCATTCTCCGGATATTGCCTTCGTTGCAAAGCCTGCCAGTGATCGCGGAAGGATTTCTTAGCCGGAGCAGGAAAATCGCGAACGGAAGTCCAACCGGACCCCGGCCCCGGTAATCTGCGGACCCAGCCCTTTTTGGCTAATGGTCTTAAGAACCACCGCGCTAATTTCAAGGAAAGCCGATACAACCAAGGCCGGCGCAGCACCTCCGTCCAGAGAGTATAAGCCAGATTTTCCAACCTGCCCGAGGCCTTGTGGTGTTGCAGTTCCCGCAAGCCAATCAACATGTGGGGAATATTTATTTTGATCGGACACGCCGCCTGGCAAGCCCCGCATAAAGATGAAGCGTGGGGTAAATGCGGGTGCCCCGCAACACTATCGTAGAGTGGGGTCAAAATACTGCCGATTGGTCCCGAATACACCCCGCCGTAAGCATGGCCTCCGATTCGCCGGTAAACCGGGCAGGCATTGAGGCAGGCTCCACAACGTATGCATTGCAGGCTTTCCCGAAACGGCGTTTCCAATATCTTGGACCGCCCATTGTCCAAAATCACCAGATGAAACTCTTCGGGGCCATCCTTTTCACCCGGTTTTCGCGGTCCGGTTATGATGTTGGTGTAAACGGAAAGCGGCTGACCGGTTGCTGCCCGAGCGAGAAGCTTGAGGAAAACTGGTAGATCCTGCCAGCGGGGTATCACCTTTTCCATTCCCATGATGGCCAGGTGAACGCGGGGCAAAGTCGTCGTCAAACGGCCATTGCCCTCATTGGTAATTAGCACTACTGTTCCGGTTTCGGCGACGGCAAAGTTTGCTCCGGTGATGCCCATGTCCGCTTGGCGAAATTTCTGCCGCAGGATTTCTCGGCCCGTCATGGCTAACGAACGAGCATCCTTCGAAAGCTCTTTTCCAAGACTATCGGAAAGTACCCGGGCAACACTTTCCCGCGTATGGTGCACTGCTGGGGCAACCAGGTGCGATGGCCGCTCTCCGGCAACTTGAATGATGTATTCGCCGAAATCGGTTTCGGTGACTTCCAAGCCCGCCCCTTCTAAAGCAGGGTTTAAGTGAATCTCTTCAGAAGTCATCGACTTGGACTTCACAATCCGTTGGCAGTAGGTTTGCTTGGCAATCTTTACCGCAATTTGCCGGGCTTCCTCCGCGTCTTTGGCCCAGTGGACTTGGCCACCCAAGCGATGGACCGATTCTTCGAGCTTTTCCAAATACTTGTCCAGGTGAGCAAGCGTGTGTTCCTTGATATGTTTGGCGTGCGTTCGCAATTGGTCGCTATCCGCCAACGCCGCATATCCCCGGCGGTTTCCGGCCATCAGAGTATCCGTTAGCCGCTCCAATGCCGCCTGTAATGGTTCGTCTACCAGGGCTTGCGATGTAGCGCCTAAAAAATCCTTATGCTCTTGGCGTGCGAAATCATTCATGGATGAGCAACCTTAGGATTGATCCAACATTGCTTGGGAATTTTTGGAGTGCGGGGCCGAAACCTCAATTCAAAGAATTCTTCGAGGGTTATTTCCCTTTTAGATGATCCAATGCCTGTTTCATAATCGGAGCAATATACAACGCCGCTGTATAATGGCCGGCATTGATCCAAATGATCTTCTGTTTTCCACTTGCTTGCCACAATGCTTTGGCCATCTTGGGGTGCACTATCTCATCCTTGCTTGCCGAGATCATCAGAACCTTACGCGACTTGAGATTTCCGGCACAAGTCAAAGGGTCAACCGGGGCAAGCATCTTTTTGACCATGCCCTTGGTCCCGCCCATCAGTTCCCAGGCCAACCGGTACGGCATCGCCTTGGGGTGGTCGTAAAACCCATCGGCAAATCCACCGCCCGCAAGCAGAATTACCACTCGGTCGAGCTTCGGCTCCATTTCGGCGGAAAGGGCTGCCATAAAGCCGCCCAGACTTGTCCCCAGGATTCCCAAGCGGTCGTGGTCCAGTTCTTTCCGGGATTCCAGCCAAGCCGTTGCCCGGCGGACATCCAAGACGGTTTGCCGGACCGCTCGGATGGAATGGTCAAAGTCATAAGATAACAAGCGCAACCGGCTGCCTTTGGGGCGGCGCGGCCCGTAGTAAGCCATTTGCACGAATAAGGCAGCAACCCCGTTGGCAGCCAAATGAGACGAAATCAGGCGAGAAAGCTCTTGGTCTCCTCCGGTAATATGGAGAACAATTACCCCGGGAACTTTACCCTCGCTTCGAGTGGGCAAATAATAATCGGCGTGAACGGTGTTATTTTCCGGATGTGGAGATTTGAACGGCGAAGGAAAGGTCAAGTGGTGAATGGTGAAACCACTCAGTTTATATTCTTTCTTCTTGATAAGTTTGTAGGAAAAGTGATTGGGCTTTAGTTGATACCGGGTTGGAATTTCCTCTTGAGATTTACTCGGATGAAAATGAACGATGCCGCTTTCGGTTGGCGGCTTCGTTGGTTCCCCGGCAGTCAGGAAGGCGGGAAAAAATCCGAATATCAGAAGCACAATCCTTCTCATTCCGACTCTCTCCCCGTTATTCCATCATCTTGCGAAACTCGTCAAACAAATACGAGCTGTCATGCGGCCCTGCGGATGCCTCTGGATGGTATTGCACACTCAGCAATGGCAAACGTTTATGCCGGATTCCTTCGTTGGTATTGTCATTCAGATTGATATGGGTAACTTCTACATCCGCCGGTAAACTTTCCGGGTCGACCGCAAATCCGTGATTCTGGGTAGTGATCTCAACTTGGCCGGTTTTGTAATGGAGGACGGGCTGGTTGGCCCCCCGGTGACCAAACTTCAACTTGTAGGTTTTCGCCCCCAGAGCCTGACTGATTAGTTGATGGCCGAGACAAATGCCAAAAATCGGCTTCTTGCCCAGCAAGTTTCGAATGGTTTCAACGCCATAGCCAACAGCACTTGGGTCACCAGGTCCATTGGATAAGAAAATACCATCGGGATCATGCGATAGGACTTCCTCTGCGGAAGCCGTGCCGGGAACCACTGTTACTTGGCAGCCGACTTGGACCAAACTCCGCAGGATGTTCCTTTTCATGCCATAATCGAGGGCCACCACATGATGCTTGGGCTCTCTTCTCGGCAATAGGTCACTGGGAATACAAGCGCTGGCGAACCCTTCGTTCCAAGCAAAAGCCTTCTCGGGAACTACCTCCCGGACCAAGTCCCGTCCGACAATATTGGGGCTGGACCTGGCTTTGGAAACCAGGGTTTTGTCATCCATTTCCACCGTGGACAGGTAACCGGTCATGGTTCCCCGGATTCGCAGTCGCCGAACCAAGGCACGGGTATCGATTCCTTCCAAGCCAATCACATTGTTTTCCAGTAAATATCCATGGAGATGGTTGCGGGAGCGAAAGTTACTGGGTTGGTGGGTCAACTCTCGTACCAAAAAACCGCTTACTTGGACTTTTTCCGATTCCTGATCTTCGAGATTGATCCCGTAGTTTCCGATCAAGGGGTAGGTCATCGCCACGATTTGGCCCTTGTAGGAAGGATCGGTTAACACCTCCTGATATCCGGTCATAGAAGTATTAAAGACTACCTCGCCGAATACCTCTCCTTCTGCCCCGAAGTTCCAGCCGGGATAAACGGTTCCATCTTCTAAAGCCAGTTTTGCCAACCGCTTGGACATTCCCTCTCCTGTTATTACTCAAAACAAAACCTTATGTATTGTATTGAGTTCCGTAACAGGATAAATGGCAGCTTTAAGGAATCTTAATTTAGCACATGGGAAATTATAAAGTGTAAGGTGTTTTTGGAGGTGCGATTTCGTTTCGAGAGAAGGTAAGGCTAAAGTTGTCAAACTGAATTTTGTTGGCATCATTGCAAAAGTGGTTCAAGAAATCTTCCAACAAATCACCCAGCGAAGCCGAATCCAATCGATAAAAGTTGTGCTTGCCTTCTCGACGATAGCTTACCAAACTCCAGAAACGCATCAACCGGAGATGATGGCTATCCGCCGGTTGTGATTGTCCAAGCAGCTCACATAGAGCGGAAACATTCATTTCCCCTTTCTTGGC
>CAZPPD010000185.1:0-8769 GCA_964588185.1 uncultured Alcaligenaceae bacterium
CCCGGATCGATTCAAACTGCGGTTTAACCTCCCGGTAAGCAGCTACGGCTACAACGATCAGTTCACCAATTGGGATGTGGCCGGCGAAACCATCTTGTCGGTGGTCAATCGAAGGGGCACTTCAAACACCATAGCCTTCGCCGATTCAGCGAATGTCCCGCTTTCCAGCCCTTACGACAAACTAGAGGAAAACTGGTACCTCTCGGCTCCATCCAAGAAATTCCCCAACGTCCATTTTCGCCATGATGGGCTGGCTAATATCTGCTTCGCGGATGGCCATGTGAACACCCGCTCTCCCACCAACAATGGTCCGCCCTTCTGGGAAGACCCCGCCGCCACTGCCCTTCGCGAAGACGAAAAGGTCTGGGATATCGGCTCCACTGATATCGCCTTTGGCGGCAACTGAAATCACTTTTCCACAATATTTGATCCCTTTTACACCCCTGCACCTTTTTGGAGGTAATTATGTACTCTTGGATTCGCAACCAGCTTTCCCAACATTCGCTAAGTAAACGAAAAACACCAATCCGCCCTGCCCTGCTTTCTCTGGAAGAACGAATTGTTCCGGCCACTTTGGGCGACATCCAATTCTGGGTTGGCTCGGGAAGTAACGAAGCCGGGTTTGTGGCCGATTGGAATAACGGTGAAACTGTGGAATCGATCATCTGGGGTTATCGCTGGGACGGTACTGCCACCGGCGAGGACATGCTGCGGGCAATCGCCGGAGCCAACGTCGGCTTTTTTGCTCACCTTGGTGTTTTTGGCTTCGGCAATGCGGTCTACGGGATTGGATTTGATGCGGATCAGGATGGGGTTTTTGGAGTGAATCCAACCTTGGATTTTATCAATGGAATTGCGGAAACGCCCAGCACCACTCAGTTAAACGGCTCCCGCATGGCAACCGACCCGGGTGATTATTACGAAGAGAATTTCTTTGATCCCGGATTCTGGGCCTATTGGAACAGCACTGGTTCCACGAACAATTGGACGTCCAGCCCGGTTGGGATCACCGACCGCATTTTGAATGACGGTGACTTTGACGGCCTAAGTTTTACCACTGTTCCATTTCCCGGGGAAGAACCTTCCGAACCGGTCCCGTTTTCGCAACCCACTTTTGATTTCGGCGATGCTCCCCAGAGTTATGGTGTCGCTCAGCATTCAGTTTCCGGACCAATACTCGGCTTTGAGATTGATGAGGAAACGGTCAATAATTTTTCCGACGATGCATTGGGAGATGACATTTCCCAGTCCCCGGATGACGAAGACGGGGTAACCTTTCCCAGCACCTTACTTATCGGAGAAAGCAATGAAATAAGCGTACATATCGGCGGAATAGCGGGGAATCATGCCCGACTGTATGGGTGGATTGATTTTGACGGCAACGGGACATTTGAATCCGGTGAACAAATAGCCGATGGTACCTCGCTACTTTCCTATGGTGACCACACAGTCTCCTTTTCGGTTCCTGCGGATGCGGTCCCAGGAAATACCTTTGCTCGCTTCCGTGTAAGCACGGAAGCCGGACTTGCCGCAACTGGCTCTGCCATTGATGGAGAAGTAGAAGACTACCAAGTAGCTTTGTCCGCGTCGAAATTTGCATCCATCACTCCGGAAGGAAATTTGGTGATAAACGGGTCTCCGAAAAGGGACTTCATCCGCGTGGATGCGGAAAATCTCGCCGATGTGAAGGTTTTCTTCCGCAATCGCCCTTTTACCGAGGGTAGCCCGTTTGACCTCACCAGTGGCGGGAGGGTTATCATTCATGGGGGTGATTCACGCGACGTAATTAATGTCAACGGGAATGTTGATTTCGAGATCTATGGGGGTGCCGAAGACGACCGAATTGATGCCAAGGGAGGCGGAACCAAAGTAATTCATGGCGGGGCGGGGAATGACCGCATCGATGTTGATGGCGGGAATAGTGTCTTGATCGGCGGTTTGGGTAAGGATCGACTGGCAGGCGACTTCGGTAAAGAAATCTTCGTTGGCGGCACCACTGCTCGAACTTACCAGCAGTTGCTTGGCGATTTGCAACTTTGGGTGGACAGTGATACCATTTCCCCCGCATTAGTTTCCACCATAGAGGATCCTGATGATCGTTCGAACGTCGATCGGGTAATAACCGGCGGCAATGCCGACCTCAAGCTGTTGCGATTATCAAGGGACCGCCATAATTTGGACGCGGAAGATACCGAATTGGACGTAACTTAAATAAATTACTGGCGATAAGGAGAATAGTTTGGCAGAAATTCCTAAAAAGACTTGCGTCTTAGGCTGTGGTTGCCAAAATAATACCAGGATAATTACCAGGCGTAGATTAGGATGCTCTTTGCTTACAACTGGTGCGAAATAAAGATTTGAAAAGGGCGAACGGGGAGCGTGAGCTCTCTGAGGACCACTCGGAGTACTTACGGTTTCGTTCGCTCTTTGTTTACCCTTTTAACCATATGAGTTCTACTCCCAAACCACCTCCACTTCCTGTTGTCCTGGAATTGGCTCCACTTCCCCGCGAGCAAATCGGACCATTCTTGTTGTTGGGAGTCAATAAAATAGCAGAATCGGAAGAAATCGAAGCGAATTGGGCTCAACGAGTAATTTGGGCTAGGAAGAAAAACTTCAGGGTTCCCCTGGAGGATGTTAATTGGGCCCGGGAAAACATTAATGAGTTAGAAAAAAGGTTACATGCCGATTCCGCGAGCCTTAATCTGGACACCGTCGCATTGGTGCTCCAAGAATTAAAAGAAAAGTATGGTGGGAAGGATGCCGTCAGTTGCCAACCGCAGGACAAGGAAAAGGATCTGTCGGATTATTCCCCGGAAATGGAAATTCCCGACCCGGACGCCTACCAGAAGTCCATAACTCCGCCGGAAGTTCCGCGAGAGTTTCCGGCAGTCCCACAAATCCTGGAAGATTTCTCCCAGGAACCGATCGATCCCTGGGACCTGAATTTGCCGGAATGAATTTGGGAGCGTTTCACCACTAAATATGCGTTGCTAGCCCCAAGGATACTGTTCCAATGAACAATGATTTTTCTTCCCTTCCTCCTTTGCCTACCAACCTCCCAGCGGAAAGTGAACGAGAGCCCGATACGCAAGGAATGTCCGCTTTGTACAAATTATTCGAAGCTTTTATTTCCTTGCGGGAGAAAAATGAACGACAACACCGATTGTTCGAACAATCCTTGACCAAAGTGCGGGAAACTTTTACCGCACGTTTTAATGACTACGCCAAAGAGACCCAGCGAGCATTCCAGAATCTCCGGCAAGAACTAACGGGGGAGAAACGGGTTTCGCTTTCGATCTTGAATGAACTTCTGGAAATATGTTTGGATTTGGAACGAATCGTAGCCTCCAAACCTATGATTTCGGAAGAAGGTGAGATCAACCAAGGCATAAAACGTTGGGCGGAATCAATTGAAGTGCAAACGCGGCGGGTTCAAGACAGCTTGGTTCGCCATGGGATTCACCCCTATGATGCCGTAGTCGGCACTCCCTACAATCCGGCCTTGCACGAGAGAGTCGGCACTAAGCGGGCAGAGGGAATGGACGCATTACGCATTGCCGAACAACGCGAACATGGCTTTGCCAGCCAGCATCCGGAATTCATTTTGCGGCGGCCGAAGGTGATCGTTTCGGAATAAAGAAAAAATGGTTGGACTAGTATTTGTCACAGTTGTGGGAAAAAGGTGTTTGGTTCATGCCGGAACGGTCCTACGGGTGCTTTGCACAAAATGTACTTGACCCTTTTCCTCACAAGTATAGCCCAACACCAGATTTTCCCAAGAAATTTTCCTTTTCAACGAAATACTGAACAGGGATTTTAGTTACCCGTTGTAACTTCATTAAAAGGGTCTTACGCATGGCCTACATTGGCATCGACTTTGGAACTAGCAACAGTGTGGTCTCCAATTTCCAGTTCGGGAAGGCAGAGGTGCTTCCCAACCAACAAGGGTATCAATGGACTCCATCCATAGTAACCATGCGGCGCGATGGATCTTTGGCTTTCGGTCAGGAGGCCAAGGAAAACTTTGATGAGCAACGGTCCATCCGGTCCATCAAGAGAATTTTGGGGACCCCCGAACGAGTCCCTTTAGTCGGCCAGAACCTACGTACCGAACAAATCGCGGTTATGTTATTCAGCCTCCTAAAACGAGATGCCGAGGCGGCATTAAATGAGTCCTTCACCAAAGCAGTCGTAACTATCCCCGCTAACTCCAAAGGCCTTGCCCGCCATGCCACTAAGTTGTGTGCCGGGGCAGCGGGGATGCAAGTCTTAACCCTGATCAACGAACCAACCGCAGCCGCTATTTGTTATGGCTTGAATGCTCAACAGGACCAAACCGTCTTGGTGTACGACTTTGGCGGCGGTACTTTGGACGTCACTATCCTCCGTATCCATCACGGAATCTTCGAAGAAATCAGTAGTAAAGGGATCGGCAAATTGGGTGGAGATGACCTGGATCAAATCTTAGCGAATTTATTAGCTCAACGCTTTCAGGAAAAAACCGGCTATGACATCCTGAACTCACCCTACCGGCAACAGTTTATGCTGGCTGTCGAGAAAGCCAAAATGGATTTGTCCGAGCAGGAAACAACGATCGCCCGCAAAGCCGAATTGGTCCCCGAACGGCACTTGTCCCTTGAGGAAGAAATCGATCGCAAGACATTTGAAAAGGAGATCATGCCTCTGATTGTGAAATCGGGGACTGCCATCGATGAGGCATTGCGATTGCGCGGCTTGCGTCCTAAAGATATCGACAAGGTATTGCTGGTTGGCGGTACCAGCAAGATACCATTGGTGCGCCGCTTCGTATCGGAAAAACTTGCCGGTAAGGAACCAGAGCCATTCGAAAACGTCGACCCAATGACCTGCGTGTCACAAGGAGCAGCCATTGTTTCCGCGATTTTGCAAGGAGCACCTGGACTGGATAACTTCGCCTATAGCGTCAAGCTCGAACATTCGCTGTGTGCCAATCCCATTAATGAACGGCGTCAGGTCTACTTGGACCCAATTGTCAAACGAGGATCCGACATCCCCTGCTCCTTCACCAAGACCTACCACCCGGTAGCAGACCCAGCCGAACGAGTCATCATTAGTGTCTACGAGGGTGATCAGTACGACAATCCGGATAGCCCGGAAAACGTCAAGCTTGCCGAGATCCCATGGGAATTTACCCCACCCCGACCTCAGCGAGATGGGGCCTTGGAGGTGGCTTTTGAATATGGCGACGACGGCATTTTAACCGTGCAGATAACGGATACCCATGGTGGCCACAAAAAGCGATTCGCCATTCAACAAAGCGGACCGGACCAGCTAGACGCCAATCAAATCATGAAGATGAAGCGTATCAATGAGGATTTGATGCAACGCAGTTCGGATCTGGAAAAGTCTCAGGAGTACAAGGATTCCTTGGAGGTGCTCAAGAAGACCGAACAGGATGTCATTCCCAAAATCGAAGATCCGAATGACCGCAAAGAACTGGAAGACCTATGTAAGGCTGTCCGAGACGCAATGAATTCCGGCGACCTCAAACAGATGGAAGAAGCGAGTGCTGCTTTGAATGACCGGTTATTAAATTATGCCTACTTGCTTTAAGAAATCAGGGGACGGGTCCTGCCGTCCCCCTTATTAGCTACTAACTATCTTTTCCCAATTCCATTACCCAGATATTTCGATACTGCACCTGACCACCGTGACCTTGTAGGTAAAGGGGACCAGGTTCCGGAGATTCCGGCCTACCACCCCCGGTAGAACCCCGTTTAATCTCCACATCATCGTGGATTTTGACTCCATTGTGGTACACAGTGAAGCGGGCATTGGAGGTTTTCTTTCCGGAACTGTCAAATCGAGCCGCTTTCACCTCAATATCATAGGTCTGCCAAGTCAATGGTGGGAAACACATATTCACCTTCGGTTCATACCTGCTGTAAATGCCGCCACATTCATTATTTCGACCTTTGAGACCGAAGCTGTCGAGTACCTGAACTTCGTAACGCCGCTGCGGATAAACACCGCTATTGCTGCGACCTTGGCCGCCTCTGGTTGGCATAAAGGTGAGGCGAAATTCCAGATGAATCTTATGATCCTTGAATTTCTGGTTGCTGATATTGCCTTCGCCGACCAGGTTGCCGTCTACTATCTTGGCCCGGTTCCAATTCTCTTTATCTTTGGGGCTACGGTACAAAACAACGGCACCTTTTGGTGGTTCCAGGCCCAGGGTCTTGCTCTTGCGGATGTTTTTTTCCAGGGTGAAGGATTCCCCTTCTGCGGTCTTCCCAGAAATCTTGCCGTCGCGAATTGTGGCCATCCACTTGTTTTTATTCCCGGTTACCTTGACCCCTTCATCGGTCGTCTGACCTTTAGCCTCAATTCGTTTGGAGTAGTCCCCGCCTTCTCCGCGAAGTCCGCCGGGAAGAAAATTAACCATGTAGTTGCCTTTTCCCTTGGCAACCACCTCGGCCCCTAACTTTCGATTCCTGGCAATCTTGCCAATGTATTCCCCTTGCGTTTGCCACATCTCTCCGGCTTTCTCCGGATCGGTGAATACCTGGCCGCAAGCCAAAGAAGGCGCCAAAAACAGCAGTGATAAACCTAACAATTTATTCATGAGATCTCCTAGTTTCTATTCTGAAAACTGAAAACTGAAATTAGTCCGGCAGCTTTTTAACATAGATATTCTTGAACCACAACGGGGCCCCATGGTGTTGCAGCAAAATGGGCCCTTCTTGACGCTTCCAATCTTTCTTGTAGCCGTCGACAACGGTTTCGCCGTTCAAAACTACAGTGACCACACCTTTATCCACGGTAATCTTGAAGTGATTCCATTCTCCAATGGGGTTGTCGGCATTTTTAAGTGCCTTGACCTTGTCGTTCCATAGTCCGCCGGAACCTTCTTTCCGAGTCCAAATCTGAACCTGGGGGCGACCCCGAATATAAATGCCGCTGTCGGCTCCTTTGCGATTCACTTTCCAGTCTACGTGGAGAATAAAATTGCTGAAGGAATCTTCGGAAACCAGATGAGTTCCTTTGCCGTCGTAGACAATAACGCCATCTTCTACTTTCCAATGACCTTCTTTGTTGGTTTTCCATCCCGTCAGATCTTTGCCGTTAAAAAGGGCGGTAAATCCTTTGGGAGGAGTGTTGTCCTTTTTGCCCGCCGTTGCGGAATTGATAACCCCGGACAGCAAGAAAACTGCCCCGAATAAAAAGGCGACCATGCCGCCGCATCGAATACATCTCATTTGAATCCCCTTTCGGATGCTACTTTATTGTGCCGAACCCTATTTGCACAATATCCCGCAAATGCTGGAGGATATCCAGAAAAAAACTGCTTCATTAGGTTATTAATTTGGAAATTAAATTATGGCAGAGGAGGTTTGAAGTTGTGATCGCTCATGTGCTTAAAATTTGCCCAGTATTCGATCCCACTTAGCAAGGTTATGTGCGACTTTTTGAGCCGGTGACATGCGAGAGAAGTCCAGCTCACCATCGGTTTCGCTAGTGGCAGCAAAAGCTTTGCCTTTACTTTGACACTGGCAGCCACATTTTTGTTTTTGCAGAACAGCAGAAGTTGCCTGGCCATTCGAACTAGGCGGAACGCTAATGGTCCGGCCGCTGCCCGCATAATTCATCACCCCCGTTCGGAGTTGCAGGTCCTCTTCCAGAGTTCGATAAGGCTTAACTCCCAAATTATGAAGGACTGCATGATAGGCTCGGACGGCCTCCTCAGGGGAAATATCGCCATCCACAATTAACCGGAGGAAACGAATGAAGGCAAACTGGTTTTCAGCATTGTTGATCTTTCGGCCAAACAAGGCTACCTTAGCCCCATACTTTTGCGCCTCACTTAATAGCTTGAAAGCGTCATAGGTAGTGCCCGCAGAGCCTCCCAATATTCCAACTATGAGGTGCGGGTCATAATGAACCAACTCTTCCATTGCCCTGGGACCATGATAGACCATCTTCAAAAAAATAGGCCGGCCTTTTCTGGTAACCCCGCCAAGTGTTCGAACGATGGCATCATTGATAAACTCCGGAACTTTTCCCTGTTCGACCGCCTCGGGTTGATTGGGATCAAAGATCTCCAAGAAATGGCGGAAATTCTTCGCCTCCGCTTCCCGGCGGAATTTCTTGTATTCCTCCAATGCTTCTCGATCTAGAACGGGATCATTGTTGAAGGTGATGCTGTAGAGGCCAAGGTCCGCTCCTAATTGGCGTTCCTCCGGCTTGCAATCCAGATGACCGCATTGGATATGGTCTAAGGTAGCTGTCCGAAACGGCAAAGCAGGTTCGGTTGCATACTTGCTGCCTCGAATGATGTGGATGTCGGTAGTATCGTTGGCTCGGGCTGCGGGGGTAACCGGACTGTTCTCAAAGATGCGTTTGTGAATAGTTAGAACTTCACTAGTGCTGGCAGACATCAGCAGGATATCAACCAGTTTCTGCTCGACGATCTGCTCGATGATGTCCCGAAATTCCGATAAGCTACGATAGCGATGTTCGCCATTGTGCATTTCCGGGGACCGGCCGGGAGCACCAATGGATAAAGCCATGTCCGGATCCTTGGCATCGGCAAGGATAAACTCCTTGCAGCCATGCGGATCGGCATGAATCCGGGCCAATTTTTGGTCGAGCGACTTTTGCATTCTACTCCCTGAGTCGTAGGACTAAGCAGGTTGCCAAGCAGATCGCGGAATTAGCCGGCCATTGGCGAAATGACCGTTGCCGCTGGTTCGACTTTGGAGGCGTTGTGGACGATCTACACCCATG
>CAZPPD010000186.1:0-8715 GCA_964588185.1 uncultured Alcaligenaceae bacterium
CGTGGCCCATGGAGTGGTTTGCAAGGTCTTGTTGTTAACCCTGCTCCCGGAATTTAGCCCAGCGGACTGGCAAAAGTTGGGCCCGATCAAGAATGCCGGAATTCATGAGCTGGTTTATGAAAATGAAACTTGGAAGTTGTTGCAGTTTAATTTCTTGGCCCCTGAAGTTTTGGCGGTGGGTGGGAGAGAAGAAAAACCTTGGTAGAAAGGACTTGGTTTTCGTGTTCAACCGGAACGAAAAGCAGCGTATAGTGGCTTTCAACCGAACCCTGAAGGAAACAGTTCCGAAATCAACCCGCAGGAGGAACTCCAATGCCGGAACCCACCAAATCACATTCCCCGGACCGCCGTGTATTCCTTGGAACTGGAGCAGTCGGATTAGCGGCGGCGACATTGGCCCAAGGAGCCGTGCCTCCGAGGCAAGAAAAAAATCAGCCGAGAGAAAATCCGAATGAGAATGAAAATCCTCGCCCGACCCGGTTTCAGATTGCTTGCATGACCTTACCGTATTCTCAATTTTCATTGCAACGTGCATTGCAAGGAATCCGCCGGGCCGGTTACCGATATGTGGCCTGGGGAACTCGGCATATGGAGGGGGGAAAGCGTGTGCCGGTGATGGCGACGGATGCCACTCCCCGCCAGGCTCGAGATCTTGCTGCCCGTTGCCGGGATATGGGACTGGAACCGTTGATGATGTTCTCCACCATTTATCCCGAGGCCAGAAATGGACTCCAGGTGCTAACCAATCGGATTCGCCAGGCAGCCGCGGCCAGGATTCCCCAAGTATTAACCTTTGGCCACACCCGCGGCGGCAACCGCAAAGTCTGGATCCAGCGTTTCCGGCAACTTGGGCCGATCGCGCGGGACAATAACGTTTTATTGGTGGTCAAGCAACATGGGGGACGCACCGGGACGGGATCGGCCTGTGCCGAGATCACTCGCGAGGTAAACGATGCCGGCATTCGCGTAAATTATGACGCCGGCAATGTCATGGACTACCTCAATCTCCCTCCAGCCAAAATTTATGCCGACTTACAGGCCAGCGCCGATCAAGTGCACAGCTTTTGCATCAAGGATCATCGCAATTTCCCTCGGGACCAGGATTGCGGGCCTGGGTATGGCGAGATCGATCATTACCGGCTGCTGAATATTGTGGCGAACACCGGAAGGACCATGCCCTTGTGTTGCGAGAACATTTTCGCCCCGGTTATTCCCCGTCCCAACAATCCCGAAGGCGTTGATGCCCTAGCTCGCAGGGCCAGGGAATATTTGGAGGTAGTCATTCAGGGCCTGCAACGGCGAGGATCCTGAATCGGTGCAACTATCCGCTGTCTGTTCAAGTTTACCCAGGAGATGTAAGTGTCCATCACGGTTGAGGACTACCACAAAAACTACGGGGATACCGTAGCCGTTCGCGGAATTACATTTCGGGTGGAAACGGGAGAAATATTGGGGCTGGTGGGACCCAACGGAGCGGGGAAAACGACCACGCTTCGGGCTTTGGCAGGAATCCTGGTTCCGACGCGGGGCCGGTTGATGATTGCGGATCACGATTTGTCTTCCGATGCCATCGCTGCCAAGAAGGAACTGGCATATGTCCCTGATGATCCAAAGCTGTTCGAAAGCCTGACGGTTTGGGAACATCTCTTGTTTGTCGCCAATGTTTTCAGCTTGAGCGAATGGCAAACCGGAGCGGAATGTTTGTTGGATCAGTTTGATCTCATGGAAAAGCGGGACTCTCTGGCCGGACAGCTATCACGCGGTATGCGGCAAAAACTGGCCATTTGTTGCGGCTACCTGCACGACCCGAAAGCGATCCTCTTGGACGAACCGTTAACGGGGTTGGACCCGCGGGGCATTCGCACCATGAAAGATTCCATTCGCCAGCGGGCGGAAGCCGGGGCGGCCATCATGATCAGCTCCCACTTGCTTTCCCTGGTGGAAGACTTGTGTTCTTCGGTTCTCATTCTTAACCGGGGAGAACAGGTGCTGCACAGCAAACTTGCGGACTTGCGCCAACAGATCCAGGAAAGCGGCCGCCAGGAAACGCTGGAAGAATTATTTTTCCGATTGACCGAGGATCCTCTTCCCAATCCGCATTCGCCTCTTCGCCCTTCGGAACCTGTCTCCGAGAATAAAGAACATCTGGTTTAACAATAAGCTTTTAGGCAAATACTTTTGATTGAAGAATGTTGTAATGAGTAAGTCCCTTTGGCTGTTGATGCGTCTTCGAATCTTCGGTTGGTTTCGCAAAATGGGTCAGGCGCTAAAAAGCGTCAAAGGGATTTTGGTGGGCAGCATAGGATTTTTGATTGTAATCAGCTGGTTGTTTTCCATTGCGTTGCAGGGAAGGACTCCGAATGCGGGGACACTGGATAATATTCGCAGAATCGGTCCCTTGGCATTGCTGGGAATATTTCTGATGAATTTGATTTTTTCCACTGGAGAAAAAGCCTTAGCCTTTACCCCGGCGGAAGTGAACTTTTTATTCTCGGGCCCTTTTAATCGCCGGGAATTATTGCTGTTCAAGATTGTGAACAATTTCTTGGCGGCATTTCTGACCAGTATATTTATGGCCTTGATGTTGCGTCCCTACACTTCCGGATATCTATGCGGTTGGGTAGGCATGTTGCTGGCACTGATTTTTCTGCAGCTATTTACCATTTCACTCGGATTGATCGCCAATATTATTGGTGCCACGGCTTTTGATCGCCGGCGGAAAATAGTGATTGGTTTTTTATTTGCGGTGGTTGGGATAAGCGTCTTTGTCTTCGGCAAGGATTTATTGCAGCAACCCGGTCCGGAATTACTGGATAAGATTTTGGACATGCCGGTTGTTTCCGTTTTGCTCTCTCCGTTTCGATGGCTGGTATTGGTGGCGACCGCCGAGCAGCTTTGGCCTGACTTTTTACTGTGGACCGGGCTGAGCCTTGTGAGCAACCTGGTTATGCTTGGCATTGTGTTTTCCTTGGATGCGCATTACTTGGAAGCGGCAGCAGATGCCGGGGAAAAGATCTACCAACGGCTGCAAAAAGTGCGTCGGGGCGGGATGACCGCCGCCGGACCCCGGTCCGAAAAGAAGGGCCGTTTGTCAATTCCTGGGTTTCCTCGGCTTGGCGGTCTCGGACCCCTTGCCTGGCGGCAGTTGATATCCGCGACCAGGAACCTGGGGTGGTTGGTGATCTTGGGGTTGTATTCCGGGTTTGTTATCGTCCCGATGAGCTTTCAGGAATTTACCGAAATGGATTCCCAATTACGGATCTTGGTTGTCCCGGCAATCTTGATTGTTCTTCTGAGTATGTTCTTTCCGCCGATGATGACTTTTGATTTCCGGGGAGATGTGGATCATATGGAGGTGCTTAAATCACTGCCTATTCCCACTTGGAGATTAGTAGTCGGTCAAATCTTGACCCCTGTGGTGTTGTTGTCATTGTTGGAAGTCGCTTTGGTTTCCGGCGGGTCTTTGATATTGGGTGAGTTTCAACCGATTTGGATCATTCTGTTGCCGTTTTTGTTTGTAATTAACTTTTGCATTTTCTCCATTGAAAACATCTTTTTCTTGCTGTTCCCCTACCGGCTAGCTTCCAATCCGGGAGATTTTCAATTAATCGGCCGCATGGTAATTTTGTGGCTGCTGAAATGGATTGTTTTGATGATTGGTTTGGGCATGGGCTTTTTAGTAGGAGCTATGGCTTATTTCCTTTTTGGTGGTTCCTGGCTGGCTGGGGGAATTGTGACTTGGTGTGTGATTAGTTGTGTTGCAGCGGCGTTGGTACCGGTGTTGGTCCTGTCTTTTAATCGTTTTGATGTTTCCAAGGATTTGCCGGAATAATTTAAGTGCGGCCAGACTGTCATTTTCTGTTTCGAACTTCGGAAATGGTCGGAAGGGTTTCGATGTAATCCATATACTTCTGGATCTTGAATTTCTTGCGGGTGCTGTCGGAAGACATATACCTTATGCGGCCAAACCCTTTTCTATTTGATGGCCAAGGGCGATCAAATAAACCAAAGCACCATAGTATCCCGGTGTAAGAATTCGGATTGCGACCATCCAACGCATACTTGTTATTCAGGTGTTCTAACGTGCTATAGGCTTCTTCGGGAGTGGCAGACCATTCAATTACTTTTTTGCCCCATAGCATTCGCAGATAATTATGGATAACCCCTGTGGCTACTAATTCTCGTTGGGCTGCATTCCATAATTCATCATGAGTTTCTCCGGCTTCCCATTCCTCGGGGCTGTACAGGTAATCCCGTTTGTCCTTCTTGTGCTCCGTTAACTCTTGCCATGCCCATTCCGGGAGAGCAGCCTCCAGGCTTTTGGTGTCCTCGCGGCGATGCCAATGCCATTGGAAGCCGACATCACGCCAGACGATGGCTTCGTCCAAAAAGGAATTGACATTGGCATCATTACAGAAAAAACCTTCGCGTTTGCCGGAGTTCTCGTGGGACAAATCCTCCAAGGACCAATCCCCTGTGGTTTCCAGGACTCTTTGAACTATTTCCTCAATCGAGATATGCCCGAAGTGGAGGTAAGGGCTTAGTCCGCTGGCCGGAGACTCCTCTGGTGGGAGTGGTTGAGATCGATCCTCGGCGTAACGAGGTAGGCGTTTATTTAAGAATCGGATCAGTCGATTCTTGGCTTCGGTAGCTCCACCCGGAGTTTCTTTGATCGGAGGAACGGATTTATCCAAGGGAAGAGTTTCAATGAATTTACCTAGATCCTTGGTGTCCCACAGGTCAAAAGCGGGGTCAACTTTCTTCTTTGCACCTTTTGGGATTTCCGGCCGCAAGCCGGAGCGATGTTCCCATGCTTCGGCAAAGGCCTTGTGAACACGAGGACGCAAATGAGCCGCAGCAGAAATCGGCTTTCCAAGGAGGGACAAGGGGACCAGGCTATTTCCGTCGATGGCAATCACTGGGGTATCGGTTTTGTCAGCTAATGCGGAGGTGTGACCGGGGATGATAAACGCCGGAAAATCATCGGTGACGACAGCCACCGCGTCTTTGGCCAGTTTTCGCAACAACCCACGGCCGGAGTCGTCGGGGGTTTCCACAAAAGGCCAGTAATTGAGGCCCAGTTTCTTTGCGGTTTCCTTGTTGTCCAGCATTCCCTGCAAAATAAACTGGTGCAACCGTTGACTGGCCCAAGGATAATTGAGTTTTAATCCCTCGTATAAGACCAGCGGTTTTTGCCACCGCTCACTGCAAGCGAGAGCGTAATTGAGTGCATGGTTGTAGTCCAAGCGGCGATAGATCTGCATCCAGTAATGAACGTAAGATCCTTTTTGATTGAACTCATGACCATTCACATAGCGAATGCGGGAGAAATTGTAATGTTTCGTTTCCGGCATCTGAAGTAAACTTTATTCAGAGGTATAAATTTAAGGGACGCATATTCATTACTAGAAAGGTCCGGCAACTGCGGAGAATTTCCGGACTTATTAGCAGGGACGGTTGCAATCTTCGTCCGGACTAGCTAGAGTGCCCTATATTCATCTTTTTCTTTTATTCCAATCCAATATGGAATCTGTCTGCGGAATCATGAAATGGGAATTATCAGTTTCCAGTGTTCGAAGTGTAATAATAGCCTGAGGGTCTCCGACGACAAGGCAGGCAAACGGGCGAAATGTCCCAATTGCGCCGAGGTTTTGACCATCCCTGCCGGCAGTGATGGTCCGCCACCGTTGCCGGGAAAAACTCCAGCCGTCCCGGGAAATCAGGCCGGTGGACCGCCACCGTTGCCGGGGGACAATCCGCCAGGTAACCAGGGGATCACTCAAAAGCAGAAACCGGCAGTGAGAGGAGTGGATGAAGCAGCTCCGGTTATTCCTACTTCAGCCGATGACGATGAAGATGAGGGCGGCGTTTACACCTTAGCCGAAGATCAGGAAAAGCCCCCCACGATGGAAGAAACGCTTAAACAAGGACGGAAACCTCTCGATGACGAAGATGAGGACGAAGACGAATACGAGGACGAGGACGAAGACGAAGAAGATGATGAAGATTCTACCAAATCTGCCGAGGAGCAAAGAAAGCTAAGAGAAATCCGCAAGCGCCGCCGCCAGGAAATTATGTCCCTGCGGAAAGCTCCCGTGGATCCCGAGAAATGGGAAAAAGTACAAATGGGACTGGTGTTTGTTATCAGCGGCATTGGGGTTTGGATTTTGGTTCTTATCCTGCAGAAAATCCCGTTGATAACCGGGGCGGTCTTCGTCAACGAATATGCTTACCTGGCGGCCACGGAACTTGTCGACCCAATGGAGCGGCCGGGGGCATATGATCCCGTTCCTCTCTACCGGATCCGATTTTTTACCGGGTTGTTGGCGAGCAGCCGAGGTTTGGAATTAGGCCTTTGGCTGTTCCGCTTCTCTTATATTTTTGTGGTGATTCAATTAATACTGACCGGGATTGGGTATGGTATGTGTTTATCCGTTCCCGACCGCTATGGAACCAAAGCCTTGATAATAACCTCTATGTCCATCGTAGGGGTCAATTTTCTGGTTACTTTGTTCTTACAATTATTACCCATGTTGGGAGCATATAACTATTGCATGATACCCTTATTGTTCCCGGAATTAGGTATGGCTTCGGGAAATGCCAACCGCTTAATACCGTTGCAATATATTTGGGGAGTTGCACCCTTTTGGGAAGGAATAGCGGGGCTGATTTTCCAGGTATTGACCTATGCGGAATTGGTTATTTTCGCGATCTTCTTAAGAGCAGTTGCCCTAACGATCCAGGATGAAAAAATGGAACCGCCGGCGGATGCCTTAATCCGTTTGGGTTTGGGTGTTATCTTTTGCCTCTTGGCGTTTCAATTGTTCATTAATGCCGGCACCTCGGAAGTGATGATCATATTACTTCGCATCATATATATCATCATGACCGCATTCGTTTTGTGGCTGTTAATTTGGTTGATACAGTTTAGCATATTTA
This sequence comes from uncultured Alcaligenaceae bacterium, assembly GCA_964588185.1. Lineage (GTDB taxonomy): Bacteria > Planctomycetota > Planctomycetia > Gemmatales > Gemmataceae > CAZPPD01. The sequence goes on from CAZPPD010000186.1 coordinate 6,940, forward strand.
CCCGAGGCCGGATAGAACGGGTTATTCGTGGATTTTGACATATGCTTGAAATGGAAAAGTTCCTATGCCTATTACATTTGAATGCTACGCTTGTAACAAACGCCTCAAAGTAGACCAAAACAAAGCGGGTAAAAAAGCCAAGTGTATTGGGTGTGGAACGGTTGTGACGATTCCCATGGAATCCACCGTTCCTGATTCCTCGGTGAACCTGGGGTATTATCAAACTCCTGCGCATCCGATATCCGACTCCTCCATCCAACCTCAGAATCCACCGGCAACCCAAACGCCTTTTCCGCAAACGCAAACTCCAATGCCCCCGACCAATCCGCAATATCCCAATCAGGGATTTCCGCAGCAGGGGTTTCCGCCACAACAACCCGGCACGCCGCAACACCAACCCGCATTTCCACCGCAACAGCTAGCCACGCCCCAACACCCCGGAATGCCGTCCCAACAACAGGGAGTGCCGGCTCAGCAACCACCGGGTCAAGTGGTCCAGCCCTCTTACGTCCAACAGGTTCCCGGCATGCCTGGGCAACCCGGTGTTCCGCCGGGATATCAACCGGGCATGACTCCCCCCGGTGGAATGAATTATGATTCCGGGGGATACGCGGGCTTGGGGAAAAGCGGTTTCAGCACCGGTAGTTGGTTTCGAGCCAAGGTGGGGTTGCTTCTCGCTTTCATTGCCAATTGTGTTATTGCCGGATCAACGGGACTTTTTTTTGTTGCCTTAATATTGTCGACTATCTTGACCGTTCGGAATGCTAATGCCCCAAGGCCACCAAGCAGAGATTCTTTTTCCAATTTCCGGAATTGGAAAAAGTTCGAGAAAGAGAGGGATGCTTTCAATGAAACCAATCGAGGCTTGGGAGAAACCTCAAAGGTATTTTATGGAATCTCTTCGATTATCACGTTGTTAGCGATCGCTGCTTGCACAGCCGGGTATGTATTTATGATGTTGGGCCCGGACCGAAATGGAGTACTAGGTTTATCCATCACCTTGGTAATTATAGCAGGCATAGAAATCATATTGAGGATGATCTATGAGCTTCCCAGTTGGTTTAGTGGTGCGACGAGATTTTCCTTATCTTTTGGTAATTTAGTATTAATAATGTGGTTTATTATTCAGTCATTTTTTATAACCCAACTAATATTATTTCCCTTGATCCAAAGAGGTTATTGCCAAACCCTTCGTAAACGCAATCACGCCGCCCGCTGCTTAGTCCCTGTATTTGTGGGCAGCGCTTATGGGGCTCTACGGCTTATCCTGTTTATTATCATTTTCTTGACTCATTTTAGAGTCATTTCAGGGACCGGAACCGGCGGAAATGTGTGGATGTATACGGAGATGGTAATCATATGGATCTCCACGATTACATTCATTCCCTACATAATTATTCTTCTTCGAACTACATCGAAGACCCTTCGTTTCGTTTCAAAAGCAGCGGCAGGAGTATAGCCGAAAGTGATCAGTCAACAATTCTTGGATATATTACGGTGCCCGGTAAAACCGCAGGTCCGGCTGGATGCGGAAGACAAATTTTTAATCTGTCAGCAATGCCGGTTACGCTTTCCCATCAAGGAGGGATTTCCGGTTTTGGTGAAAGAGGAAGCTCTATTGCCGGAGGGATGTGAAAGTCTCAGCGATCTACCTTGCCAACAAGAAAAACCGCCGGCCAAGAAATAACCAACAACGGGATCTGCCCGGCAATGTTTTTAACTGTAACCGTTCATCCCAAAATCTACACTAACGCCGGTCCTGGCTGGCCGGTCCGT
>CAZPPD010000187.1:0-8666 GCA_964588185.1 uncultured Alcaligenaceae bacterium
CCGATATCGGAACTTATACCCATCCGACGCAGTAAACTCTTCGATCGTGTACCGGTCGCTTGCTTCAACCAAGAAGAGTCTCCTTCCGAGAAGTCACTCGTTGTAAAGCCTCCGGGTCGATCTTGATTCCTAGTCCCGGCCCAGTTAATGCTGGTGCCCAACCTCCCCAGCCAAAAGTGATGTCGGTAGTTCCCAGAGCCTCTTTGACCAAGTGTTTGTCGTAGGAGCCTTCCAGGTAGCGAATGTCGGCCACCGAGCAGGCAAAATGGCGGCCCGCCGCAGAGAGCAAAGCTGTTTCGCCGACTTGGCAACCTAGCTGATAGCCAAGACCATTTTCTTTGGCAAACTGGGCCAAACGAAGGGAGGGGATGATTCCCCCGCACTTTGAAAGCCGAATGTTGAACAGGTCGCAAAGGTTGCTGTCCACTGCTCGCTCGGCATCTACCCGACTGCAAAGGGACTCATCCAACATGATGGGAGTTTTCACTTCCTTGCGGATCTCCGCGAGGTTGTTCGCTTCGGCATGGGGAACGGGTTGTTCGACGGAGGTAATTCCAATTGGTTCCAGTTCCCGGATTTTTTCCACTGTTTGTTGAGGCGGCCAAGCTTCATTGGCATCAACGCGCAGGTCCACTTTCTTCCCCATTCGGTTACGGAGGATGGTTAGACGTTTCACATCATTCTGACCTTCGATGCCAACTTTGACTTTCATTTGCTTGAAACCGAAAATCCACATTTTCCAGGAAGCCATGCGTAGCTTCATTCCTTTGGAGGAGGTGATGGCCCCGCTATATTGGACTTTTTGTTGAGGTTGGTAAAGTTCAGGGGCGATGATTTTGGTTACTTGGGATAAAGATTCTTGGAAATGGTCTCCGAAGGCATCCAACAAAGCCAGTTCCAACGCACACCGGGCGGCATTGCCTTGGCAACGACGATCATCCCCGGGAATTTCGGCCAATTGGAGTGCTCCCACTTGTTCGACCGCTTCGCCAAAGCTACTGCAATCTTCAAGCTTTTCCCCAAGGTTGGATTCTTTCAGTAATGCGATGGCACTATCAATGGTTTCGCCGGTAACGTATTCGCGTGGAACTCCTTCACCAAATCCTTGCGTCCCGTCCTCCAATTTACAGCAGACAACCAGGTTTTCCGTGGATTGCCGTGTGTGCGAAGCATGGCGAATAGGTTTGCGAAGAGGGATATGAACTTGAAAAGCGGTCAATTCCACGACTCGCATTTAGGGGCCCGTCCAAAGATTATCGGAAATCTAATGCCAATTTTGCACGGCATCATAGCAAAGCCAGCCACCCATGCCAATAATCACGATGGCACTGATAATGGGCAGTGCTTTCACAATGGGACCTTCCCCAAATTTGGAGTCGGCCAGTTTCTTGAATTGCACCACCACAATGCCCAAGGCGATTAGCACTCCTGCCAGCCCGGCGCTAAAGGCAAGTACCAGCGGTAAAGCCAGCCACAGCCGGTTCATTCCAATCGCCAGCGGAATCATAAAGATGGCATCCCAACAAGGAATAATTCCGCCTTGGATACCAAGAATTATAAGGCTCCACCACCCGGCTGAGGGTTTTGGGGACTTAGGAATTGGATTTCCTTTTTCGTCATGGTCATGGTCCGCATGAGTATGATCATGGTGATGATGGTCATGATCATGAGAGTGGTGATGGTCGTGACCATGGTGGTGATCATGATTATGGTGGTGATGATGCCCATGTCCATGGTGATGATGATGGCCATGGTGGTGGTGGTGATGTCCGCTGCCGCCGATATGGATGTGGTCCGATTTTCCGGAGAGTCGTTGAAGCAGGAGCCAGAACCCCAGGCAAATAACTAGTATGCCGATACCCAAGCCAAGTCCGGCTTGGACTGCTTGTTGCGTGGATTGGGTCATTTTGGTTGGCAGGAAAAACATGATGGTGGCCAAAATCAAAACCACGAAGGTGTGGGTTAAGGTAGTAACGATACCAAGAACGATCGCATGCCAGATGGTTCCCCGTTCTCCCACAAGGTACGCTGCGACCAGTGTCTTTCCATGTCCGGGGGTTAGTGCGTGGGCGGCTCCTAAAATCCCGGCAAGGAATAGCAGAACGGGAATTCCATATTTCGGATTCAAGAATAGTTCCAACAAACCCGAAGAATGGTCCTCCGCTTTTTCTTCTTTAGGGGGAGCAGGGGGTGGGGAAGTGGATTCTTGGTTTGTTAGAGGTTGTTTTTCTTTGGCGGCAAGCTCGAAAATCACTGAAAGAGACCGTAATTGTTTTTCTTGCTCCGCATTCAGATCTAGAAGTGAGGCTTTCTTTAATTGTTCACTAGCTTCCGTTTTCCGAATAACATTGATTTTCCCTGAGGTTTTGAACGACAAATTAACTTTGCCGGCCATCATGGGAAAGTTTTCTTCTGTGAAATCCAATCGGTAGGGAATGTCCGGTTCAATTTTCTTGACTGCTTCGAAGTTAAATTCACAGCGCAGGTGACCAAGGGAAATGCCCTCAGCATTTTTCAGGAAATACTGGGTTTTTGTCGCTTTTAATTCCAACTCCTTACCGTTGACCTGGGCAATCAGGTTCCGCTTCAAGATGGGAGCATAAATTCGCAGGTAGGCGGAGTAAGCAAGGTCTCGAGGATCCGCATTATCATTATTGGGATTTATCTGCTCGGTGAAAGGGGCAAGGTCCAACGCGGCAGTCTTTTCGCTCAACTCCAAAGCATAGTGGACCAGGATTTGCAGCTCTTCGTTCTCATTGGTCTTCAAACGGACGGTGATGGTTCGGTCGTGTTGGTTGTTGGGAACCGGATGGGAGAAGACTAGGTTGGGCAGGAGAAGCAGAAAAACCAAGCTAAGGGTTGGACAGTTCATTTTGGAATCGGCATTTCAGGGAGGAAAGCAGACGGCCAAACGAAGCCGTCTGCTGGAATAAACTCCCTCTAAGGTAAACATCACTGCTTGGGCTTGCAATAGCTTAACGCCATCAGAGAGTAACCGGTGACCAGATTCGGATCCGTCTCCATCCAGTGGTTGACATTGGTCCAACTGCCATTTTCCTCCTGACGCTTGGCCAGAGCAGCGGTCAAGTCCGCCCGCCAATCATGTTTTTCGCCTTTGGCATCCGTTAGGTAATCCATCTCCAAAACGTCGAGGGTTTTCGCCATGGTATGGTAGTAGTAGAAAAGGCCCCATTTGGAGCGAATTCCCGGCATGCCGGGATTGGCATCGACCGTGTAGTTCTTCTTGATCCAATCCAATGCTTTTTTCACGCGGGGGTCATCTTTGGACACGCCGCAATAAATCAAGCTTTTCACTCCGGCATAAGTCATACTGCCGTAACCGGGGCGAGGATCACCCGGTTTGATTTTATCCACCACCTTGGTAACTCCGCCGGTTGCTGCTGTGTAAATAAAGCTGCCGTCATTCACCAAACCGGCCCAAGGTTGGTCATTTTGCTCGCTCTTGAGATTTTGACAGCGGCTGACAAAAACCAAAGCTTTCTTCATGGCTGGATCATCTTCGGGAACACCGGCTTCTTTTAAGGCATCGAGAAAGAATTGGGTATTGGACAGATCCGGACGCGAGCGGCTGTCGTAGCCGGCTCCGCCATAGAAATCATCCTTTTTGTTTTTGCCTTCTCCTTCATCCCATTGCAGTTGCTCAAGGAAATCCACGGCATCGCCGATGACGGCTTTATACTTTCCGGCACGGTTGGCTTCGGCCAAGGCCATCACATTGATGCAGGTCACATAGTTTTGCAACTGCACACGCGGATCTTTGCCGGCAATGTGACCGGCCTCGGGATTGACAAGTCCTTCGATATATTTCAGCCCTTTTGCGACCATGGGGTCATTGACGTCCACTTTTCCGGACTTCAGCAATCCGGTAATTACTATTCCGGTGATGCCGGGACTTCGTTTTGTACTCCAACCGCCATTTTCTTCCTGACTGCTCCGCAAGAAGTTGATGGCTTTGGTGACGATGGCGTCCCAGATCTTGGGGTCGGGGCCCAGGTTCTTTTTGTTCTGGGCCTCCAAAGTTGGAGACCAACCAAGCATGGCAACGGCGAGAACCAAAGGTCCTAATAAGAATCTCATATTTTGTTTTCTCCTCGGATTTGAATTGGAGATCTTAATTTTCCACTTTATTCGTCCAGCAAAGAAGATGCCAACGATTATCCGGTGGTATTATCTGATTTGGTGAAGGGAAAACCCGGTTCGTGATTATTTTGTGAACAGCAATGAGCAGGAATTAACCAAAATCAAAACACAGATTGGCCTACTTTTCCTCTTCACTGCCAGCTAGCAATTCGACTGCTTGTTTTAGCCCTTGATGGCTGTCGAAAAACCGTTGGGCTAAATTTTCCATGGTGTTCAGAAACTTGAACAGATCGTTGACTCTGCGGAAGCGTTCGCGAACGGCATCCTGATCTGCGTCCGCTCCCAAGTTTTCGGGTGCCAAATCATCCCGGCATCGTCTCAGGGTGTTTAAGATGGGATCAATCTCTCGCCGCTTCCGCTGATTTGCCACCAGAGTAAACATTTCCCAAACGTCGCTTAATGATTCATAATATTCCTTGCGATCTCCGCGTTTGTGGATTCTGCGGACCAAGCCCCATTCCACCAGCTTGCTCAGATTCATACTGACGTTGCCGCGGGAAATTTCCAACCGCCCCATGATATCATCCATCGAGAGGGCTTCGCCGGTAATATACAAAAGGCCATGTATTTCCGCCATCGTGGGACTGATTCCCCACAGGCTGGCCATGTTGTGCCACAAATCAACAAATTGATCCTCCACCTCTTTGAGGCGGGGATTGAGGTCGGGAGATTTAGTTTTCATAGTTTTTATCCTTTTCAAAAACCTATGAAAATTTTAATGCGTAGGTAATGACTGATCAAGTAGGAGGGCCAAAATGGCAGACTTTCGCCGGGAAGTTACTTCCGGCCCCATTCTTCTTATGGATGGTGCCATGGGCTCACAGTTGATACAAGCCGGGGCAAATCCCGGGGAGTGTTTCGAACTATGGAACCTGAATCATGCTGAGAAAGTACAAGCCATACACGAGTCTTATGTAAATGCTGGAGCAAAATGCTTGGTTACCAACACTTTTCAAGCCAATCCCTTTAGGCTAGGTGAATTTGGTTTGTCGGATCAACTGGAGGCTATTAATACGAGGGCGATAGAATTAGCCCGAAAAGCCGCTGAAGACAAAGCGTTCATTCTGGCATCCATTGGACCGATGCCGACAGAGGAGACTAACCAAATTAATCGAACGATACTTTCCCTGCATACCGCGGATGCTTTGTTATTGGAGACCTGGTCCACGGGTTGGGAAGAAGTACTGGAAAGGGCAGTGGATCCAAAGATCAATTATCAGGGTATTCCTGTCTTGTTATCATTGACCTATCGTGGAAACGAAAACAAGCCTCCTTCAATACCTCCCGATAATAGAACCGCGACCGAAGCTGCCCGAATTGCTTCCAAGTTGAGTATCGCCGCTTTGGGAGTGAATTGCGGAAAAGACCTTGGACTACAAGAATTAGTCTCCATTCTTGAGGGTTACCGGTCAGAAACCGACCTCCCACTCTTTGTGCGGCCAAATGCGGGAACTCCAAAGAAATCGGGTGAGGAATGGATCTATCCAATTCAACCGGACATCATGGCGAAATGGATTCCGCCTCTAATGAATGCCGGGGCAACAATGATTGGGGGATGCTGCGGAACCTCACCAAACCATATTGCAGCATTTCAAAAGCAACTAGCCACAGATGAATCCGATAAACCCAAATGATCTGAGTCCGTCCTAATCCATCTGAGGTTTAATTATTAATCCAGTTCCCAGTAATTGAGTCTTTTACCTTGGCTACTTCTTCGGGACTCCCTGCGGCAACCACTTTACCACCTTGACTACCTGAACCGGGGCCTAAGCCAATGATGTGGTCTGCCCGTTTGATTACCTCCAGATTGTTTTCAATGACAACCACCGAATGCCCCGTATCCAGAAGGTGATTCAATGAATCCAGCAACCGCAGCACATCTGCCGGATGCAATCCGACGGTGGGTTCATCGAGTAGGAACAAACAACGGGGTTTCCGGCTGGAGGCCAAATGTCCCGCTAATTTCAAGCGCTGGCATTCTCCCCCAGAGAGTGTTTCGGTCGGCTGCCCCAACTGTAAATACTCCAGCCCCACATCTAGCAGCGGCTTGAGCCGTCGTTGGATATTGGGCTGAGCTCGAAAAAACCGGAAAGCTTCCCGCACGGTTAAATTCATTACCTCGGCTATATGAAGACTGCGAACTTTAACTTCGAGAACTTCCTTCTTGAAGCGAGTGCCGCCGCATTCCGGGCAGGGAATTGAAATATCTGCCAGGAATTGCATATTGACGGTCAAAGTACCATTGCCGACACAGGTTTCGCAGCGTCCTCCGGGTTGGTTGAAGCTAAAGGTTTTCGCAGTAAAGTTCCGAACCCGGGATTCCGGATTGTCGGCAAACAATTGACGGATGGGATCAAACGCCTTGATGTAGGTGATGGGATTGCTGCGCGAAGTTCTTGGGAGCGGCTGCTGATCCATGAACACTACCTCTTCGAGTTGATCCGCGCCGTGAATGAAAATCCCGATTTTTTCCTGGGTCTTGGTCTTCCCTAGTTGTTGGAGCAACGTGGGATAAAGGACTTCCTCCAACAATACACTTTTTCCCGCCCCGCTAAGGCCGCTGATAACGCAAAGAACGCCTAGAGGAATCTCGACGGAGAAATCCTGGAGATTGTAGACAGTTACTCCGGAAACCTTCAGTTTCCCTGCTTTTTGAGATCGTCTCTTTGGGAGTGAACTAGGTTGGTCACCTCGCAGGAACTTGGCAGTCAAAGAATCCTGATGTCCCAACAACTCCCGAGGAGTTCCCTGGAAAACAATCGTTCCGCCTTCCTCACCAGCACCGGGACCTAAATCGATAACGTAATCTGCAGCCTTGAGGACAACCTGATTATGGTCGATGAGAACCAGAGTATTTCCTTCCTCACGAAGTTCCTGCAAAAGGCGGATCAACTTCTCGGTTTCAACGAGATGCATTCCGGAGGTGGGTTCATCCATCACGTAAAGGGCATTGGCAAGATTGGAAATCAATGCCATCGCCAGTCGCAGCCGTTTTCCCTCGCCGACCGACAAGGACTTGGCATTTCGGTTTAAAGTGAGATAATCCAGACCAAGATCCAGCATCGCTGCCAATCGCTTCCGCAATTCGCGGAAGAGAAGATCTTCATCTGGATAATCCTTGTCAGTGAACCAGGAATTTAGATCTCGAATTTCCCAAGACGAAAGTGTGAGAATGTTTTTCCCATCGAGATAAATAGCTCCCGCCAACTCCCCCAGGCGGGTTCCCGAACAAATGGGACAAAATCTATTGGAGATTTTTGCTTTGGCCTTCGTGGAGTTTTGGCCGGTTCCATTACAGGTCGGACAGGCGCCTTGCGGATCGTTGAAATCCAACAGGCTCTGTTCCAATTGCGGGTAATTAATATTGCATTGGGTACAAGCCCATTGCTGATCGAAAACCAAGGTCTTGTCGTCCTGAAAAATGGCTAAGCGGCCCAGTCCAAAACGAAAGCAAGCTTCCACTGACTCGCTGATTCGATCCGGAGATGCTTTTCCCGCTTCCAAGCGGTCTACCAAAACCCAAACCGAGGTTTCTTGTTGTAATTCCTCCGGATTCGCTTCCTCCAGCCGGACAATCCTGCCGTCCACATGCAACCGAACAAATCCTTCCTGGCGCAGTTGCGGCAGCCAATCTTCAGCGGAAATTCTCCCCAATAACGGCGGGGGAAAGCCAACAGTATACTTTGTGCCGGGAGGAAATTGATTGACCGTGGCAACTACAGACGCGGGGGTGGATGGCTTAACGTCTTGGCCGCAGGAAAGGCACCGCAGAGTCCCCGCACGAACGAACAGTAAGCGAAGATAGTCCAGAATTTCAGTGACGGTTCCCACCGTTGTTCGCTGCCCCCGAGGTAATGTTCGTTGGCTGATCGCTACCGAAGGCGGCAAGTTGTCTATGCGGTCGGCATCCGGTTTCTGGACCTTGTCCAAGAATTGCCGGGTATGAGGAGAGAGGCTTTGGAAATAGCGGCGTTGAGCTTCGGCGTGCAGCGTATCAAATACCAGACTACTTTTGCCGGCACCGCTAACCCCGGTAAACACAGTGATTTTTCCCAAGGGGATGTCGACATCGATGTTCTTGAGATTATGAACGCGAACGCCGCGAAGGGAAATGGCTGCCGTCATGGTTTTCTCGCCTCCACAAACCAATCCCAGGGAGGTTCCAGTTTCTTGAGATCCGAGCCACCGGCGAATTGTTTCCAGGAGAGGGATACCTTGGCGACGTTGATTTCCTGGAATCCGGCACGGTCAAAGCGATAGGGAATCTCAAAGGGTTGCCAGAAATGCTGCTCTAATCCCTTGTAGTAGAAATCGCCGAAAGCGAAATCAAAATAATCATGCTCACATAAATCCGCGGCATTTTTTCGTGCTGCATCCAGCGGTTTGCCGGCTTTGAGTGCCCGGTCGATCAACAACATGGTGTAATAATGAACCGCATCCATGGCGGGTAGGATGGCCAGAAACGCCCCGCCCGGCCGAAGGGAAGTGTAGATTTGGCCCAAACT
>CAZPPD010000188.1:0-8666 GCA_964588185.1 uncultured Alcaligenaceae bacterium
AACACGAAAGGTTAGAGCCATGAAATCATTTTCTCCGATCAAGAAATTTGCCTTACTGGGGATTGTGGGAACCCTCTTGGGCCTATTTTCAACTCAGTTTGCCTTGGCCCAAAACGGGTGGAGGATTCATTCAGTTGTTCGTGAAGGGTACACCCGACCTGGAGCCCCTTCGGACACCTTTACAAAAGAGGGAAAGATCAAAAGAGCCGCTTTTGAACCCGATTACAAGGGAATTGGCGGAACCATTTACTTCATGGTGTTGGAAAATACCGGGGATTCCGGTGATAGCTGGGGAACGCAGGTAGAAGGATTTGATAAATCCTTTGTTCCGGGATTAGACATTAATGACAAATATTCTCCGGCCTTGGATCGCAAAGGCAAATACCTTTACCTTTACCAAGTCGTAAATGATCGGGGTGCTGACCCAGTGGAGATTCGTCCGGCAGCCGATAAAGACATTAACAGCAAATCGGTGGCTTCCGTTTTGCTCCGCCTACGAGTAGACCCGCGCTACATAACCTCCTGGGGGCATTTTAAGGCAAAAGGCTTTATTGCCAAAGTGTTAGACCGAAAGCAAGATGGAACGGTCGCGGTTGCTCAAGGCAAAGATGAAAAACGAGAGATTCTTGCCGTATCCTCAACGCCGGGAATTATGGCCGACCTTCCAGTTCAGCTTTTCCAAATGCGGTCTCCAGCTTACCGATTACGAAACTTCCTATCCATTGGGTCGGCTACGGAGAACCTGAAAGATACCTACACTTACAAGGAGTATGCCAAAGCAGGCAAAGGCGTTGTTCAAGCGAATTGGATCAAGAATTCTCAGCAATCGTCTAAAAATGCTGTGGAACCCGATTTCGTTCAAATTGGATTTGCCAATTTCCAACGACGCTTGGCATTAGCTGAAGGAGCCACCGTGGGTGAAATCACCCAATATCAACCGGAATTGGTTTTCCGAGCCGATTGGGTTTCCAAGAACCTGGTTGAAATCGGGGAACATACCTCCCTGTTTGGATTCACCACAGATTTACCTCCTTCGGATACCCAATTATTAATGGAAAGCGAAGAAGCCGCCGGCTTGGGCGCCGATGGCAAGGTCCGGGGGGTCGGTGTACAAGGCCAAGGTCAAGGACTTGTGCCTGGCCAAGGACTCGTTCCCGGACAAGGAGTCATTCCCGGCGGCGGTGTAGTACCCGGCGGCGGTGTGGTACCCGGCGGTGGTGTGGTACCTGGCGGTGGTGTCATTCCTGCGGGAGGTGTTGGTGCCGCAGCGGCAGCTGTGGCCGGTATTATCCCCGCTCAAGCTCCTCTTGGCCGAGGCCCTGGAACTGCACCCGGGCCATCTGCTCCTGCACCGGCTCCCGCAGTCGCAGCCGCTCCCGGTTTAGGTGGCGGCGGTCTTGGTGGCCAAGTTTCCACAGGCGGCGGTGGCGGCGGACTTGGCGGTGGATTCGGAATTCCAGGGGGATTTGGAACTGCTGCGGGAACCACCGGCGGTGGTGGAATTGGCGGCGGCACCGGTGGTACTGATGGTGGTGCTATTGGTGAAGGGGAAGGAGACGGCGACACGGAAGCTGAGGGGGGACAAACTCAAACCGGAAACGTAACGCAAAATGTGGACCTTGCGGTGAATTCCGAATTGAATTCCCAATCCCTTTCTGAAGCCTTGTCCAATTCTGAGGCCAATGTCCAGAATCAAAACAACAACAACAACAATATCGACAACAAGGTCCAGAACAACAACAATAATAACAACAACATCAAAAACCAAAACAACAACAATAACAATAACCACAACAATAACAATAATCACAATAACAATACCAACAAGAACCAGAACAATAACAACAATAACAACAACAACAAAAACCAGAACAACAATAAAAATTCCAACCGGAATCGGAATTCCAACCGGAACAACAACAAAAACCGGATGGATAATCGCCGAAAGGGCCGAAGGAAGGGCGGTAAAAAAGGCGGTAAAGGCGGCCATGGAGGGAAAGAGGTCATCCCGGAACCAGGTACCATTCTCTTGGGAAGTCTTGGTATACCGGCACTGTACTATGCCTATCGCCGCCGCCGCAAAAGTCAGTCTACCAACCAAGAATCCAAATAGCCTGCTGACTTGAATTTCAAACCAGGTGGTGTTCTAACCGAGCACCACCTTTTTTTGTTTCTTATTCAACGCTCGCATATCGTTAGATCCCGCTTCCTTCAGAAAAATGACTTATACTTCAGAAGAATGGGATAATCCCGAGGGCATAAACTCTTCCCCAAACCAAGCTACAAGTCTATGCAACGAAAGCTGAATTCTAGATTTCTCCTCGTCTCGATTGGGGCAACCGTGCTGTTTGTTGTGGTTGTGGCTTTGATCCACAATTTTCAACTCCGCAGAAACGCTGGTGCTTTCCTCCGTCAGGCTGACCGTTTTCGCAAGGAGGGCAACTACCATCGAGCCGCTTTTTACTACCAACATTATTTGGAATATGAACCGGGCAACACCGACGCTCTAATTCGTTATGCATTGACCTTGGACCAGGCAGCCATCTCCTACGAAGGTATTGAACAAGCGTTCGAAATTATGGAGCAGGCACTTCGGCGAGCACCCAATAACGAAGAACTTCGCAAAGCCACGGTCGAAGCAGCCATTGATTTGTATGACTATCCCGCCGCCATTGAACATCTGAACTACTTGCTGGAGCAAAAGCCGAAGGACAGCGGTCTCTGGCAACTTTTAGGGCTTTGTCAGGAATGGAATTTACAATTTGAAGCAGCGGTGAAGTCCTATCAAAAATCTATCGAAGCCAATCCCAAGGAATTGCTTTCTTACGCCTACATGGTAAATATTTACCGGTATGATCTGGACCGTCCCACCGAAGCAGTCAAGGTTTTGGATCAAATGGTGGCCAATAATTCGGAATCTTTTGTAGTTCATTTAACCCGGGGGAAATACCAAAAGGATCTCGGAAACAAGAGGAAAGCATGGAAGGATTTGCAGAAAGCCTATCAGTTGGCGCCGGATAACTTGCAAGTAATTTACCCCTTGGTTTTGACCTCGCGGCTAGTTGGAAAACTGGACTATGCCCGAGAGGTTCTTCTCAATTCCCTGCAAAAACATCCCAAGGTAACCAATCTTTATCTGGGGCTTTCCGGAGTAGAGTTACAGGCCAAACAACCGCAGAAAGCAATCCATTGGTTGCAAGAGGGCCGGAAAAAACTGCCGAAATCGCTGCCCATTCTGTTGAAATTGGCGGATTTGCAGATCGAGGAAAAATTATATTCCCAAGCCGAAAAAACTATCTCGGATATTCGAAGGCAGACTTCCAACCAAGCGATTGCCGATGGTTTGTCGGCTCATAGTTGGGTTAAGGAGGAGAAATGGGAACAAGCCCGAATTAAATTGGAAGCTATCCTTTCCGCCTTATCTGCTCATCCCCGCCGCCAGGCAAAATGTGAGATTTTGCTTGGCCAATGTTATTCTCGTCTGGGAGACCATGAAAAAGCTTTAGCTTGTTGTCAACGAGCAGTTAGTCTGGACCCGGACTGGACTTTTGGTCGCTATAGCCTTGGGCTGGCGTTGCTGAACAACGGGAAAGTTGCCGAAGCCATCCCGGAATTGAGAGTTGCTAGGAACACCGTGGATGCGCCTGCATCCGTTTCTTTGATCTTGGCCAGAGCCTTGATCGACCGAGAACTGGGCAAAGCCGCGGAAGACAGAGACTGGCAGGAAATTCAAGATATTCTGGCCGAAGAGCAGACACGGACTCCAGGAGAAGTGGAAATTACGCTCCTGCAAGCAAAAGTCTTTAGCGCTCAGGATAAACGGGACAAAGCCCGCTCCATTCTCCTCGAAGCCAAGCAGAACACCCCGAATGAACCCAAGGTTTGGTTTGCCTTGGCGGATTTGGCTCGCCAAGAGGGAAAATTAAGGTTAGCCGGAGCCCTTCTGGAGCAAGCGCAAGCGACTTTTGGGAGAAGTATCAGACTTCAGTTAGCTTGGCTGCGGTTTTGGGAAGCGCAATCGGGAGAGAAGGCAGACGTAGCTTTCAAAGATTTAGGTCGGAACCTTGAAGGATTACAACCGGATGAAAAAAATCATTTCCTCCAAGAGCTAGCCCTGGCTTATCAACGCCGCGGAGACCTAAAAGCCGCAAATTCGCTTTGGAAAACCCTGTCCAAAAATAATGCCGGTGATCTGCAAACCCGAGTGCAGATGTTTGACTTGGCATTGCAGGAAAAAGATGCCGCTGCTGCCGAAAAGATCCTGGATGAAATTCGCCGAATCGAGGGAGACCAGGGAATTCGCTGGCGATATGGAAAAGCAATTTATCTGATCAGCTTTGCTAAGAAGGGGGAGCAAGAAAAACTGAAGCAAGCGAAAAAACTTCTTAGAGAATTAAGAAAGCAAAAACCGGATTGGAACCAGATTTCTTTGCTCGAAGGTGCGGTCGAAGAATTTGGCGGCAATGAGAGATCTGCGATTGCTCATTATGATCAAGCATTGAAAACGGCAGAGGTTTCCCCACCGTTTCTTACCAGGTATATCCGCTTGCTTTTCCGACATGGGGAATACCTGAAAGCCGATTACGCCATTCGTAAATTGGAAAAGAAAGCTCCCTTGCCGAATGATATCGCCCAAATGGCAGCCGAAACTGCCCTGCAAATCAATGACAAGGAGCGTGCGGTCCAATTAGCCAAAAAAGCGGTCGAGGCTGATTCCCGGGATTACCGCGAGCAATTGTGGTTGGCCCGAGTATTAAATCTGGGCGGCTATCCACAGGAGGCAGAAACCGTTCTGCGAAAAGCAGTAATGCAATCCTCCTTTGTCCCGGACACATGGATTTCTTTGATTCATCATCTAAAACGCCACGGCAAAACGGCGGAAACGGAGGCTTTCCTCAAGCAGATTCCCGACAACCTGGCAACAAATCGAGTTCAATTTACTCTGGGCCGATGTTACGAGATACTTGGAGATCTGGAAAAAGCCGAGGCTGCCTTTCAACAACATTACTCCCGCTATCCCGATCATTTTGTATCCTGGCGGCATCTGGGAGAATTCTATCTGCGTACCAAGCAATTCGCCAAAGCTGAACCATTGCTACGAAAACTGGTTGATCCAAAAAATGCGGTCCCGGCAGGAATCGCTCATCAAGCTCGGCAACATTTAGCTTTGGCGTTAGGAAAACAGAACCATCCGGAAAAATTTCGAGAGGCCCTTGAGTTATTGCCTCCTGGTCAGGAAACACAGTCGGGAAGAATTCTGCGGGCATTTATCCTGGCTGAATCTCCGGAGCATTCTGTTGAAGCAACCAGAATTCTGGAAAAACAAAAGAAGATAACACCGCTAGGGCCTGAGGGAACCTTCGTTCTCGCTCGGATCTATCATTCGGCGGGCAAGCTGGAAAAAGCCGGGAGTCTTTTGTTGCCATTGGTGATTGGAAAAGAAGCAGATCCGGAATACCGGGAGCTTTACATTCGAAATCTACTCGCCAGAGAAGAGGTGAATAGCGCAAAATACCATTTGAATTTGTTACGAAAACAATCTCCCAAGCACCCGAATTTGGAAGAACTAGAACAAGAAACCAAGCGAATGGAAAAGCAGATCCAGTCAAGAAACTAGATTTAAGTCACAATAAAAGTATAGCCGGAAACACGAACCCAACTCGTTAGCGATGGACGTTCCTGCCTCACTAATGCTACTTATTTCCGCCTTAATTTCATGAGTATGAAGTCAGAACCTTCTGGAGCTCCAAAGTTTTCCGGGCGTTCGTTTCCCTCGCCATCCTGGGGAGCACATATAGTTAAGTCGTCGCCTTCCAGCTTGTAAATTCCTAGTCCCTTTCCCCCTTTTAAATCAATTTGTTTGGGTTCATTGGAAGGATCCAGCTTGTACTCCCATTCGGCTTTGGTTTCGCCATTTTCCATGATTTCAAGGAGGTTTTCGCTGAAGCGGTAAGACATCGCTTTGAACTTTTCGGCGGGAGAGGCGTTTCCATTCTCCTCCACATAAACAATCTTCCAATACCCATGAATAGCCTCTGAGTGCGGTTTTTGCGAGTTCGTGGAATTTGAACACCCCGACAAAATAAAGATCGCCACTATTGATTTGCATACCAATCGACCGGTCATGGAAAACCTCCCCTGCAGAAAGACATGAGTTTACCTACCGGCTGTATTTTAGGGGATTTCAAATAAATGTGGTGAAAAAGGGCAGTGCAGCGAGACAAAGTTCTTCAATGCGAACGGATAAATGACCTCCAATCCATCCACAGCAAGGATTCACTTTGATTGGCAATTTTTAAATGAAAACCATCAAATAATGACCAAATCAGGGACGGCAATTCGGCGGGGATTAAGTCATTATTTAAAGGACAAAAATTGAGACTTCTTGCTTATCTCCAGTCATTATAAGCCGCAATGGGGATTGAGTTAAACGTAATATGGCCGTTCTTGGACCAACGTTCGCCGTCATCGCCATGAAGCCGTTCCATTCTTTCTCCCAACCGGGTGGTTGGTTGGCGATTTGAACTTGCCAATCAGCTAGTATTAGCCGCTCACAACAGCCAAGAGACCAATAAGGTCTTGCCGGCTCTTTGCCTGCCGGGTCAATCCACTCGGGTTACAATGGAATCGTCGGGTTCATGGTGTTTATTTGGGTGCTGCCTTCAGCTTAAGCGGCCAGCGGATGCTTAAAGTGGTCCCGTGCATGATCCCTTTGTACGCTTTGCCGTTGAACTTGCCAGTCTTGTTCCGCAGAGTATGCGTGGTTGCAAAGGACCATGTTCCCGGCTGAAGGTTTTTCAGGCGAAGGATTCCCGAAGCGTCGGTCTTCTTTCGGGTTTCCTTTCGGGAAGGTAACCATATCCATATTTTTTGTTTCGCTAATGGCTTTTCCTGATAGAAGACTTGCAGCGCCAGACCATCAGCCTCAATGGTGGGTACAATATCAAGGGGCAATTCCGATACCTTTGCCAAACCCTCGGCTTCCTCAGGAGTAGACACATCCAAATACTTGCCGTGAAAATAATCTAATCGACCTTTATAAATTCCCCACTTACAGCTGTGAACAATCAATCGAGGTCCCTGGATGTCAGATTCCGTTCGCAGATATTTCTTACTCCTCACATTCATTTCTTTGAGGTTAAGGGATATCCCTTTCTCGCTGTTCGGTTGATAAATCATAGTTTTGCCGCGATTTAGGATCGGCCGATTATAGGTACCTTTTCCCGGACGTGGAGCGTGCTCGAAAATAATGTTGATATGATCCGGTCCACTCGATTGAGGTTGGACAAGAACAAACAAATTATGGGCATGAGCTACCCGGCCAAAGGAAATGAGAGCCATACAAACAAAAATGACATAAGATCGGTGAATCGAAATCATGTGAGATTCTCCTGTAGTTTCAGATATTTCAGCCGCCCAGAGCTGTACTCACATCGGTATAACGATAATATGTAAAACGAGTTTCCAGGTTCATCCCAATTCGGTCGGACCAGGGGACCGACCTAGCAATTTCGATCCACAACCTGAGTACCGCTCTTGTAGATTCGCAAGACCAGATCCGGTCGGGCCTGGAGACCCGACCTATCAAAACCGTGTGATGGTAAAGGTGCCAATAGGGACTGTAAGGGTTTTGTGAAATTTCCCCACACCTTCTTGGAAAAGGAAATAATTAAAAACCGCGATGTCCGCTGTACCGATCTGATCATTGGAAAGTGATGTCCAACACTTTCTTGGACTTTAACTCCGATTGGATTCCCTTGAGAACCTGCATGTTCTTGGTGCCCGGTTCTCCAACTTTCACAGTGTAACGTCCTTCCCGAAATACTTTCGGCTGGAATTCGTTGCCGCGAATCCGCAACGTGTAAACAATTTCCTTTGCCTTTTCGTCGATTACTTGCACTACAGGATTGTTCATTCCTTTCACTCGAATCGTAGGAAGATGAGAAACGGCTTTGCGCCCGTAGTTTTCGGTCATGTGAATGGTCATTGGCCAACCGGGAAACTGGTTGGTTTTCTTGCCATCGCTCACATCCACCAATAATTTGTAGCACTCCATGGTGATGGTTTGCTTCTTCCGGTTGAATCGAACGATGCCATAACCGGATGCTTTATCGTGAAGCGATTCTAAACGTCCTCTTCGATATTTTTCCTTGGGATTGCCCATTGCGTAGACGCGAATGTGATTTCCTAGGCCATCAATGTAGTCTCCGGTGTTAGGCAATTTGGTGATCTCTCGGTTCTTGAATTTTTTGCCTTCCTCATCCGGAATCCAGCGGCGCGGATAAAAGTTGGCAATGGAAGGAACACAGAAAGAGAAGCAAGCATCGGCTGGTTCGTCGATTCCATGGTGAACGATGGATGCTAAGTGTTGGTCGCCGGCATAATGAAAGCCGAATCCCCTGCGAATCGCATCCAAGGCCCGATTACGTCCCGACTGCGGCCAGCCGCCGGAATCAAGATCCGCTACCAAATACATGCGGCCCGCACCATGGTAATTGGCCAGATTGCAGAAGATGGTTTGCGACAAGACACATTGCATGTCGACGCCTTTCCAATCGGCAGCCCAATGGAGAAGATATTTGAGCTGGCGGTCGCCAAGATACTTCAGGCCCTTTTTGTCCAACTTGGATACATAAATATGGGGATCCTTGATGTGATCCGGGCGG
>CAZPPD010000189.1:0-8649 GCA_964588185.1 uncultured Alcaligenaceae bacterium
CGCATACAGCAGTTCTTGTATTTCTAGCCGCTGCCGCAGGGGCAAGGTTCGTTTCGGCCGATTTTCTGACCCCGGTTGCGGATGGGGGCTGCCTTCTTTTTCTCACTGCCGCTCGTTTCAATGGCTTGTTGTTGCTCGGCGGCAATGCTGCCTTCGGGGGGTAAGGGCATCCCGGCTTCGTCGTGACGCAACTTCGAGATGGTCCACAACGAATCATCCATGGCTTCGGCTTCTTCCATGCGGAAAATGGTATCGCTGACTTTCTCGCGGATACCGGACCACATGTTTTCGAATTCCTTCATCCCCTCTTTCTTGTACACGGTCTTCGGGTCTTCCTGAGCGTATCCCACCAAGCCAATACCCGACTTCAAGTGGTCCATTGTGTACAAGTGATTCTTCCAGGAGGAATCCAAGTGATTCAACAATAAGTTCCGTTCCATCTGCCGCATTTCCGGCCGGTATTTGGAATCGTAGGCGTTCCAGACAATCTGCTGGGCTTCCTCGAAATCCGAACCTTCTAAATCTTCGGCGGAGACTTCTAACTTCATCTCCTTTTCCAGCCAATCCGAAAATTCCTGGGCGGTGTCTTCATCCAGGACGGATGCCCCCTCAAATGCTTCTTCCAGATTGTCATCGAGATCAAATTGAGTGAGCTCCGGCATAAAATCCCGACTGGCAGTCATGAGCAGCTCATAGAGCTTGGGCCTGGATTTTTCCACGAATTCTTCTTTTTTGATCTTTTCCTTAAAGCTGGGGAAACGGTCCTCACAATATTGATAAAGCCCTTCTCGGTCATAGTTCTTGCCGCCGCCTCTTTCGGGCATAAATTCGCCCATTCCCAGAATAACGGGAAATTCAATGTCCTTTTCGTGATAAAGGTCTTTTACCTTCTGGAAAATGGTGTTCTTGATGTCGACGGGATCTGCATCTTTAAATTCTTCGGGATCTAATTCGATTTGGAACTTGAGCCGAACCCAATCACACATGGAACGGATGCCCCAGTCCAGTTCCAGGAAATGTTTGCCGTCGGAAAGATCCACGCCTTCTAAAATCTGGTTGGCTTCAATGATCAGATATTGCCCTAAATTATCGTGGCCGATTTTCTTGAGCTGCCGTTCGGTAACTTTCAACCCCCAGCGGGAATTGACCGCCTTGGTGGCCGCTTGCCAATTCCACTCGCGCTCTTCCACGTCGCGGCTGAGGTTTTCCTCGATAATGTCGTGAACTTGGGATTCCACGCCTTTGCTGGCTTTTTCCCGGGCATAGCGTTCGGCTTGTTCGAAATCCATGCGGTTAAAATCCATTGCCCGGAATTCTACCGCCAAGCGACTGGAGGCAAATGAAGCAAAGCTTCCCGCACCATAGAGTTCATCGGTAAATTGGGCCACTGCCTGCTCGATTTGTTGTTCCAGCATGTCAATGACCAGAATCTTACAATTATTCGCTTCCAAAATATCTTGCCGGTAACCGTATATGGTTTTCCGCTGGTGGTCCATGACTTCGTCATATTCCAGCAGGTTGCGGCGAATATCAAAGTTGCGTTCTTCCACCTTCTTTTGGGCCGTTTCAATACGGCGGGAAACCATGCGGCTTTCAATAGCCTGACCTTCTTCCATACCTGCCCATTTCAGGACATTCTGGACCCATTCACCAGCAAAGACGCGCATTAAGTCGTCTTCCAGGCAAAGGAAAAAACGCGTAGAACCCGGATCGCCTTGCCGGCCGGAACGGCCGCGGAGCTGATTGTCAATCCGCCGAGATTCGTGGCGTTCCGTACCGATCACATGAAGGCCGCCCATAGCTGCTACTTTGCGGCCTTCTTCTTTCATCTTTTCCTTGGCTTCGATTTCGGAGATGGAGCTTTTCCATTCCTCCGGCGGAACATCCAAACGGGATTCGTACTTGTCTTTTAATTTGGCCCACGCCATGGTTTCGGAGTTTCCGCCCAACACAATGTCGGTACCACGACCGGCCATGTTGGTAGAGATACTCACTGCACCAATCCGGCCGGCCTGAGCCACAATTTCCGCTTCGCGGTCGGCATACTCCGGTTTGGCGTTGAGGAGTTCAAACTTGATCCCCTTTCGTCGCAAAATCTGGCTTAGCCTTTCCGACTTGTCCACATTGGTAGTACCAATCAAGATGGGTCGGCCGCGCGGTTCGTAGTCTTCAATCTCCTCCAGGGGAACCACTTTTTTCTCATTGCTGCCCTTTAAGACGATTTCGATTTCTCCGCCTTGATCCCGCGATTCAATCTCTTCGGCTAAGATTGTTCTGGAACTCTTCTCACCCTTTTGCCGAAATACGATTTCTTCGCGAGTAACATGCTCGGCAACCTGATCGGAAGTAATCGTCCGGATCTCATCGGTGTCCTTCACCTGGAAGCGAACGGTTTCAATTTCCTCCTCTTCTTCCTCTTCATCTTCTTCCTCCTCGTCGGACGCCTCTTCTTCGCCTTCCTCGTCTTCTTCCTCTTCGTCGTCCTCCTCATCCTCTTCGAATGCTTCTTCCTCAGATTGGTCTTCGGCTTCTTCCCGGGTTACGGCTTCTTCTTCGGACTCTTCGGTTTCCTCCTCGGATTCCTCTTCCTCCTCTTCATCCTCCATAATTTTGCCGATCAATTCGGTGCCATCATTTAGAGTTATGATGTCCCAAGTATTCTCAGATTTGATGCGGCCGACCAACTCTTCGCCCTCCGTCAGCGTCAGGATGTCCCATTCCGATTCTTTTTTTACGGTACCGAACAGTTCTTCGCCATCGGTGAGGGTAATGATGTCCCATTTGTTTAGGCGTTCCACTTCCTCGGCGATCGCTCCCCATTTCTCCTTTTCGGTCATGTAAATGACGTCGGCGTGGTCTTCCCGAATCAGGGGCTTGTTGGTGGGGATGGCAATAACATCGAGTTTGTAGATCTTCCAAAACTCCGTCCCTTCGGTCATGGCAGTACCGGTCATCCCGGCGAGCTTTTCGTAGAGCTTGAAGAAATTCTGTAGGGTTACTGTGGCAAGCGTTTGAGTTTCTTCTTTGATTTTCACGCCTTCGCGAGCATGCTTGGCTTCGACCGCTTGATGGAGACCATCGCTCCATTGCCGCCCTTCCATTAGACGGCCGGTGAATTCGTCTACAATGATCACGCTCATCTCATGCGTTTCGGGATGGCGCATGACCACATACTGTTTGTCCTTGTGATAAAGATGATGGGCTTTTAAAGAATTGTCGATCAGGTGCGGCCATTCCATGTTGCCGGCAGTGTAGAAGCTTTCCACGCCCGCTAATTCTTCCGCTTTGCGAATCCCGTCATCAGTCAGATGAACCGAATGGTCTTTTTCCTTCACCTCGAAGTATTTTCCGGGTTCTTGTTTTTGCAGTTCCGTCAGTTGGAGAACGATATCGTTTGCCTTGGAGTAACGGCGCAAATCCCCAAATGCCGGACCGGAAATAATCAACGGCGTTCGGGCTTCATCGATAAGAATGTTGTCCACTTCGTCGATGATGGCATAATGCAAAGCCTTCTGGCATTGATGCATGTTGGGGGGATAATCCGGATCGCCCCACCGTGCCTGTATCATGTTGTCGCGAAGATAATCAAAACCAAACTCACTGTTGGTACCGTAAGTGATGTCGCAATCATATGCTGCCCGGCGTTCCACCGGGTCCATATCGCTTTGGATAAATCCTGCGGAAACTCCCAGTGCCTGGTAAATCGGCGACATCCACTCACAGTCCCGACGGGCCAGGTAATCGTTGACGGTAACAATGTGAACGCCTTTCTCCTCCAAAGCATTCAGATAAGCCGGCAGAGTTGCCACTAGGGTTTTTCCTTCCCCGGTGACCATCTCGGCAATTTGACCCCGGTGCAAAACGACCCCCCCAAGAATCTGGACGTCAAAGTGCCGCATATTCTTGGTACGCCAGGCTGCTTCCCGGCAAAGGGCAAATGTTTCGGGCAGGAGATCCTCTAAGGTCTCTCCTTCTCGGAGTCGCTTTTTAAATTCCAGAGTCTTTTCCTTGATTTCCTCATCAGTCAGCTCTTGCATTTCCGGTTCGAGGGCGTTTACCTTATCCAGAATGGAACCGGGAAGTACCTCATGGTCGGCACTATGTTTGTGCCGAATGTATCCCATCGCCCGAATGGCGCGTTCATTGCTGTCCCCAAACACCTTGGTTAGGAACGTGCTAACTCCTTCGGAAAACTTGCTCAGGGAATCCCCAAGCTTTTCCCAAAAGCTGATTTCCATCTTGGGCTGTGACGGCTGCTGTTCTAACTGTTGTTCTTTATCTTCCTGCTTTTTCTTCTTCTGTTTTTTCTTTGTCTTCGTTTCGCTGGCCATGGTGGAATAGTGCCTCCATGAAGGTGGTTATTGGCCTAAGGTAATTGTAAGCTTATTAAAAAGGGCAAATTTCAACGATTGTTCCAATATAGAAAAAATTAATCCATGTTCAGTCTAAAGATGGCAACGAACAGGGTCAATACAGACCCCCTTCTGTGCAAATGTGCCTATAATATATGACAGTTCAGCAATTGATTCTCGTGGAAATTTTTCCCTTTATAGATTTTCTTAGAATTTAACGAAATATGGCTTCCTTATTCCATTGTCCCTACTGCAATTCCTCCTTTTCGGTCTCGGAAGAAGAGGCGACTTCCGCCCGCGTTCGCTGTCCGGATTGTGGAGACACCTTTCCAAATCACCTTACTTCCGAAGATGGATTGGCAGCTACCAGGGTAGCCGGTAAATATTCCACTCCGCCGGGAAACCTTACCAAAGAACAGACAACGCCCACTGGGATGTCCAATTCCAAGACCTTGCGGAATGTCCTACTTTTCATGGGATCCGTGGCGTTCCTGGGCTTGATATTGGCCTTAGCGACCACTTGGTATCGCCGGGCCAACGACCGCAAACCAGTCTCGGACAGGGCCACTTCCCCTCACCTATTGATGGCTCCGGTGGCACCGTGGGAATTGCCCGCCTTGGGTTATCTCCCGGAGGATTGTTTCTTGGTTGCCGGTTTTCATTTCGGAGAGATGGCCATTTATCCCGAGGGGAAAAAGTTGCGGCAAGATCTTCGGGCCAACAAAGAACCGTTAGGTTTGGCGGCAGTCGAAGAACGGCTAGGAATCGACTGGGAAAATATTGACCAGGTTTGTTTGGGCTTACGGGATTACAAAGGGATTCCTCAATTATCCGCAGTCATTCACACCATCCAGCCGTACCGGGAAAAGAAAATTGCGGAGGCCTTGGCTCCGGCAAAGCCGAGTAAGTTCCGGAATCGGCCGGTATATCCTCTTCGGGGAATGAAGTTCGTTCAGGGCTATGTATTTTTGCCGGATGACTACACCATTATCGTTCAGGCCAGTTTACTGGGATCCAAAATTGAAGATTTGCAATCCATTCCCCGCAACCCAAGAGATGATTTGTCCGGCTTCCCGACGACCGTGAAAAACTTGATGACAAAGAAGCTCTTGAATCCGGAAATCTTTTTGTGGGCTGCCGGGGATCTAACCAAGGTGAAAAAGATTATTCCCCTGCTCAAGCAGATGAAACCTTTCGCCAAGCTTGCCAACCAAGGCTTTTTGCAAAAGGATCCCCGCGCATTTACTATTGGATTCAATTTCCATCCCAAAGGGTTAACTCTGAATGCCACGTTCCAGGCAGACCTTGCTGCGGAGGACCTGGCTCAAATGCAGAATCGGACTTTTCCGGAGTGGGTAACGCAAAAGCCGGTAATTGTGGCTGGGAAAGATTCTTGGACCCTGATGCAAATTCGGATGAATGTGAGCAGAGCATTGGCGGAAATGAAAGAATCCGAGGAATAACTTCCAGCAAAGGCCGCAAAGGAGAATCGTGGATTCACAGGATACTATAGTGGCTCTTTCATCGGCACCCGGTTCCGGTGCACGAGCCATCATTCGGCTTTCGGGATGCAAATCTCTTTCGGTAATTCAGCACTCCCTCCTGGAAAAGTTCCCACTGGACGCGAATCGTCGGGCCTTGTATTCGGGCCACCTCCTCCTCCAAGAAATAGGCAACCAGATTCCCGCGGATGTTTATGTTTGGCCGGAACCCAAGACTTATACCGGCCAACTTTTGGTCGAAGTCCACACCATTTCCTCGCCGCCGCTTGTCGAGATGCTGATCAGCCAATTCCTGGCGGCGGGGGCCCGGGCAGCCCAGCCGGGAGAATTTACCATGCGTGCCTTTCTCTCCGGCAAATTGGATCTTACCCGAGCCGAGGCGGTGCTCGCCGTAATCGAAGCTGGAAACCGGGATGAGCTGAAACAAGCCCTTCATTTACTGGCCGGGGGGGTCAACCAGCCTTTACAAGAATTGCGCAGCGATCTGCTTAACTTGCTGGCCGACCTTGAGGCCGGATTGGATTTTTCCGACGAAGACATTGAATTTGTCCAGCAAAAAGATCTTCTGGACCGGCTGGCCAAGGGAATGGCTTTGGTCACGGGCTTGCAGCAACAGCTAAATCGCCGGTCGTCGAGTGAAAATACATTTCGCGTGGCTCTTGGGGGCCGGCCGAATGCCGGCAAAAGCAGTTTGTTTAATTCTTTGGGGAATGCCTCGGCTTTGGTGAGCAACATTCCGGGGACCACTCGCGATTATCTTTCTCGCCGGATTGAGATGGAAGGCTGCTGGATTGAATTGGTGGACACAGCCGGATTTCACCCGAGCGGAAACGGCATTGAACATCAGGCTCAAGAGTTGGGCAAGGAGCAGATTGAAAGGGCGGATTTAGTTCTCCTTTGTGTAGAAGCCGGCCAGGACTTATCCTCGACGGAGGATAAATTGATTCAGCAGAAGCCCGAGAAAATTCTGCTGGTAATCACCAAATGTGATTTGCATCCGGGCAAAACAGGGGCCGGCAGTTTTTCCCTCAAAACCGCTACGTTGAAAACCAGTTCGACCACGGGGCAAGGTCTCTCCCAATTGCGGCAAGTATTAGCCGACCGGGCTCGCTCCCATTCCCGCCCTGCTCTGGCTCCCAGTTTAAGCCGCTGCCGCAATCATGTAGAATCCTGTTTGGAATGCCTCCGCCGGGCTCATTTCTTGGTGCTGGAAGAAGACCCGCCGGAATTAGTCGCCTTAGAAATTCGCGGAGCTTTGGACCAACTGGGAGAAATGGTCGGAGCCATATATACCGATGATCTGTTGGACCGGATTTTCAGCCGGTTCTGCATTGGCAAATAAAGGTGAAACAGTGAAGTCTTTTGTCGTTGGCCTGATTCAAATGAGTTGCAGCCGGGATCCCGCGGAGAATCTGGAAAAAGCTCTGGTAAAAACCCGGGAAGCTGCCAAGCAAGGTGCTCAGATTATTTGCCTGCCCGAGTTATTCAAAGCCCAGTACTTTTGCCAACGAGAAGATCCCCAACTCTTTGACTTGGCGGAACCCATTCCCGGTCCCACTACCGAGCAATTCGGTAAAGTTGCCAAAGAAACCAACTCAGTTGTGATTGTCTCTCTTTTCGAACGGCGTTTGGCTGGAGTCTACCATAACACGGCTGCGGTGATTGATGCCGACGGTTCTTTTGTCGGACGCTACCGCAAAATGCACATCCCCGACGACCCCTTGTATTTCGAGAAGTTTTATTTCACCCCGGGCGATACGGGCTTCAAGAATTTTGATACCGCTTATGGTCGCATTGGTACGCTGGTC
This sequence comes from uncultured Alcaligenaceae bacterium, assembly GCA_964588185.1. GTDB lineage: Bacteria > Planctomycetota > Planctomycetia > Gemmatales > Gemmataceae > CAZPPD01. The sequence continues at coordinate 7,663 of CAZPPD010000189.1, forward strand.
TGCTGGGATCAATGGTTTCCCGAAGGAGCTCGATTAACCGCCCTTCGAGGAGCAAATATCCTGTTTTACCCAACCGCAATCGGCTGGCACCCCAAAGAGAAGGATGAATTTGGGACGGACCAACACCAAGCCTGGGAACTCATGCAGCGATCTCATGCTGTAGCCAATGGAGTTTATGTGGCATCGGTCAACCGGGTTGGTCATGAAGGGGAAGGAGACGGATTGGATTTCTGGGGAGCTTCCTTCGTCAGTGATCCGTTCGGAAGAGTTCTCCACCGAGCTTCCCACCAGGAGGAGGAAATCGTGGTGGTAGAATGTGATCTTGCCAAACAAGAAGACGTCCGCCGCAACTGGCCTTTTCTGCGAGACCGGCGCATTGATGCTTATGAAGACATGAAACGCCGCCTTGTCGACTGATACTAAAACTAAGCTGCCGGTTGACACGTCTTGAAAATGGCGGGTTACCTAAATTCATTTGCAATTAGTCAGTTTCCTGTTCGTTTAATGCTTATGGTTCGTCCAATTCATCGCAAGGACCACTTCCCATTCCAGATCCTGTGGAGACAACCATGCACATTCAAAGGATTTCTTTATTTTACCTTCCTGTGGTATTTGGATTGATTTCCTTGCCGATTCCCGTCCTTGGACAAACCTTGGAGGATTTCCGGAATCCTCTTTCCCCACAGGAAAGAAGGTCCTTTCAAGATGCCCACGCCGTAGCAGAAAAAGTCGACCAAATTATCGAAGCCCGATGCCGAAAAGAAAAGGTGAAACCTGCACCTCTCACCGATTCCTTTACTTATTTCCGACGGCTTAACTTGGATGTCGTGGGAAAAATCCCACCTTTGATCGATGCCCATGATTTTTCCGAAGATAACCAAATCAATAAAGAGGATATTTGGCTGCAAAAGTTACTCGATAGTCCTCGTTATTCGAAGCATATGGCCGCGGTCCTCCGCCGGGCGTTCCTTCCTCGCGCTCCCAGCC
>CAZPPD010000190.1:0-8647 GCA_964588185.1 uncultured Alcaligenaceae bacterium
AAGTTTGCGGCCAGCCCGGAAAGTAAATTCCTATTTACCTTTTTCGCGTCCAAGCATCTTGCCGGTATTTATTCCTTTCCAGTTCCTCGATATCTCTCTGATCTATTTCCGACCACTCTACCGCTTTCAACTTCCAACTCATCTTTTGGACCAAACAAATTTCCAATTGTGACACCAAGGAATCTTCGTTTATTGCAATCCCCGCCAACTCTCGAATTCCTGGTAGCTGGGGTGTAAATACACTCTGGGAAAGCAGGATTGCTCCATGTTGTAACAAAGCTCCTTTGGATCGGCGTTGCGCACTTCCAACAATTTTGTTGGTGCCGATCAGAAGATCCCCTTTGGTGTGGTGTTTAAAACAAAGAAAATGGTCTGAAGGAACATCAACTTTGGATAACTTGGAATCTACTTCTAGTCGGTTGAGTGTTGTTTGGATTACCTCATGAAAAGATTGCAACCAAAATGGGGCGGGAAATGAATTCAAACTTGAGGCCAAGATTAATGAGTAAGTAATCTCCCGATCATGAACCAAAGTAAATCCTCCCGAAGGCCGTCGGACAAGAGGAAGGATTTCTAGATGTTTGGCCTGATGAATTTCTTTGTGAGATTGGAAATAACCAAGGCTGACTGTTGGCTCGGTCCATTTATAAAACCGGAGGTAAGAATCGCCCTGATCGGCTGCTTTTTGCAGCAGCAATTCGTCAGCAGCCATATTCCAAGCCCCGGAGTTTGCTGCAAAGGGCAGGCATTTTATTGTGTTGGCTTCCACTTTAAAATCGGTTCCTTGGCCGCTTTCACTTCATCCGGACGCTGAATGGTCAGGGTGTGAGGAGCATGTTGCAGAAATTCAGAATCTTCCTCCCGAATTTTGAGTAAAGCGTCGGCAAAGGAATCCAAGGTTTCTCTGCTCTCCGTCTCGGTAGGTTCAATCATAAGGGCTTCGGGAACCACCAATGGAAAGTAAACCGTCGGCGCATGGTAGCCGTAATCTAGGAGCCGTTTGCCAATGTCCATAGCACTGATTCGACGCTCCCGTTTGAGGGCCCGAGCGCTTGCGACAAACTCATGCATACAACGATTGCCATAAGGAACCTCATAGGCATCCTTGACCAATGCCAACAAGTAATTGGCATTCAAAACCGCAGTTTCACTAACTTTTCTCAGACCATCCGGTCCAAGCGTTCGAATGTAAAAGTAGCCCCGCTGCAAAATCCCGACATTTCCGAAGAAACTACGCACCCTGCCAATGGATTTCGGACGATCATAATCCAGACGGTAGTTCAGACCGTCTTTGATGACGATCGGAACCGGCAAAAATTGCCCAAGGAAATCTCGTACTGCAATCGGTCCGGATCCGGGACCGCCGGCTCCGTGAGGACCGGTAAATGTTTTATGTACATTATAATGCATCATGTCGGCCCCGAAATCCCCTGGCCGAGTAATGCCCAAGATGGCATTCATATTGGCCCCGTCGAGATAGACCAAACCGCCTTGTTTGTGGACCAAATCCGTGATGGTTGCGATCTGATCGTCAAATAACCCTAGGGTATTCGGATTGGTGATCATGAAGACGGCGGTTTGGTCATCCAACTTGGCCTTCAAATCGTCGAGATCGACCAAACCCCGGGCGTTACTTTTAACGGGAACGGAGCTGAATCCGGCAATTGCTGCACTCGCTGGATTAGTGCCGTGAGCACTATCGGGGATTAGTACCCGTGTTTTCTTCTCCCCCTTGTCTTTGAAGTATGCAGCAGCAACCAACAATGCCGTGAGTTCTCCTTGGGCACCTGCAGCGGGTTGTAAAGAAACTTCAGGTAAACCGGCAATCTCCGCCAGCATCTTTTGCATGGTGAAAAGCACCTTCAACATTCCTTGGCAAGTATCTTCGGTTTGCAAGGGGTGAACGCCGGCCATCCCAGGCAGCCCCGCGAGCCGTTCGTGCCGCTTCGGGTTGTACTTCATTGTGCACGACCCGAGGGGATAGAAGTTGGTGTCGATCGACATATTCCGGGTCGAAAGATTGGTGAAGTGCCGTACCAAATCAATCTCGCCAATTTCCGGTAATGGCGGTGGTGCCTCGGCAAGAACTCCAGTCGGAAGAAGTTCGTTTGGCTCCGGAGCCGGGACATCACATGCGGGCAAGCGATGAGAACGATGCCCGGGTTGGCTGATTTCAAATAAAAGTTCTGTGGATTGTGGTTTGTCCATATTTATTTGCTTTTATTTTTGAATGAAAAGAATTCTATTTGCCAAAAAAGAGTTATTCTACGACCGCAGCATAGGCTTCAACTAAACCGTCAATCTCGGCTTTGGTCCGTTTTTCTGTAACGGCCAAGCTGACGCAGTTTTCCAACTTGGGAAACCAAATACCAAGAGGAAGGCCGCCTAAGTAGCCGGTTTTTTGGATGTAGTTCAAAATTTCCTTGGGGTCGCCTTTTACCTCAATCGTGAACTCTTTAAAGAAAGGTCGATTAAACTTTTGACGAACGCCATTCAGGTCCCCGAGTTTTTTCGCCGCATATTGGGCTTTACGTAAACAGAGTTCCGCCGTTTCCTTCAATCCTTGGGGACCCAGCGTTGCCAGGTAAACAGTTGATCGCAAGGCGAAGAGGCCTTGGTTGGTGCAAATATTACTCGTGGCTTTTTCGCGGCGGATATGTTGTTCCCGGGTTTGCAAGGTTAGGACATAACAGCGTTGTCCGCGGTGATCGCTGGTTTCTCCTACCAACCGCCCCGGCATCTTGCGAACGTAAGATTCGCGACAAGCGAGAATTCCCAGATAGGGCCCGCCATAAACCAAGGGATTTCCCAGGCACTGACCTTCTGCAATGGCAATGTCTGCCCCGTAATCACCGGGCTTTTTCAGTAGCCCCAAGCTGATGGGGTCAAAACTGGCCACGAATAAAGCACCGGAAGATTGGCATAAATGGGATATTTCCTCAACTTCTTCCAGATGCCCGAAGAAATTGGGGTGTTGAGCAACCACGCATAACGTTTTGTCGTCTATTTTCCCCTTCAAGTCATCGGGGTCTAGAAATCCCTCCGGAGTGGGAATAACGATAATTTCCAAGTCCAAATTCGCCACGTAAGTATTCAAGACTTGGCGATACTCGGGATGAACGCTTTCGGCAATGATTACCTTATGCCGCTTTGGGTTGACCGAAAGAGCCATCAATACAGCTTCGGCAACACAACTGCCGCCCTCATAGAGACTGGCATTGGCGACATCCATCCCGGTTAGCTGGCAAATTAATGTTTGATATTCGAAGAAAGCTTGCAGGCTTCCTTGGCTTGCTTCGGCTTGATAGGGCGTGTAGGCAGTGTAGTATTCACTCCTGCTGGCAATGGCATCGACAATTGCGGGGATGAAATGGTCATAAGCTCCGCCTCCCAAAAAACAGACGGAATCTTCAACGGATGTGTTTGCTGAAGTTAAATCACCAACATGCTTCTGTAGTTCCATTTCGGTCATTCCCGGTGGAACGTCTAGATCGCGTCTCAATCTTAAAGAATCGGGAATATGCTGAAAAAGTGCCTCAACTGAAGAAACGCCAATTTTGTCAAGCATTGCATTGACATCGGCTTCACTGTGAAGTAGATAAGCCAATCCGTCCCCCTTCCTGCCGGACCTAAATTAAATTTTCGGCGACTGTTCCTTTTAATATATCTGGTCTTTAGCGATCGGAAACATCTTCTCCATTTCCATCTATAGGCTGCCAAGCCATTTAATTCCCGAATAAAAATTTCATAATCACAGACAGCCAAATGAGCCCAGGTGGGGGAATCACTGATCCTTCGCTGATCAAGCAATTCAAATTTCTTGGGATTCGCACGAATGAGATAGAGAATTCCACGTTCATCCAAAGCCAGGATGCGATCATTTTGGGCTACCAAACTCCAGTATTTTCCAAATCTTTGGTCGGTCCTCCATTTGGTTTCCCCGGATTTTAAATCGATGCAGGCAAAGTTCCCTTGCCTCAAAAGCAGATACAAGTGGTCATTAATAATAACCGGGCTGGACATATATCCCTGAAGTTTACTGGTCCATTTGGTTTTAATATTCCATTCCTGCTTGGATGCTTCAATTTGAAGAAAAAATGATTTGCCACCATAACTGCTCGTGAAAATCTTGTTGCCTGTAATGGTGGGGGTAAGGATATTCATTCCCCGAAAAGCAGGGATCTTTTGTGACCAGAGGATTTTGCCGGAATCCGGATTCACCCCTGCCAGGGTTGTTCTCGTTTGCACCAAAATTTGATCGTTCCCACCAATCTTGGCCATTGTTGGGGACGAAAAGGCGCTGCCATACATTCCTCCTCCATCATTCAAACTCTTCCAAATAACCTTGCCGGTCACTTTGTTGAGTTTCACGAAAGCCCCGCCCGCCTGAACGTAAACATTCGATTCATCCACAAGGGGAGAACAAACGAATCCAAAGGCAGGTAGTTTGGTTCCAAATTCTTTGACGAAGTCAAATTTCCATAGTTCTTTGCCATCTTTGGCTCTCAAACAAACCAACAAATCCCTCATGCCGGCCACATATAACCGTTCCCCATCAAAAGCTGGAGTAGAGCGAATCCAACTGCCGTTGGATCTGGCAAAAAATGGGACATTCATCGCTCCCTTCCATTTTGTTTTCCACAGTTTTTTTCCTGTCTGCCGATTAAAAGCGGAGACAACTTCATGAGACCGATTTCGCGTTTCGGTTGTAAAAACCCTGTCCTGGGAAACAATTGGGCCGGAGTAACTTCTATCCAGAGAAACCCGCCAAAGCTGTTTCATGCCGTTCAGATTATTTGGCCAAGTAGGTCCAACAAATTGTCCATCTCGGCTTGGCCCACGCCATTGAGGCCAAATTCCTTTGTTTTGGCCAAACGTGGGTTGTCCAAAGAGGAAAAAAGAAACAATAAATGCAAATAATAACCGAAGAAAATACATAATACAGCTCCAAGGTACTTGAGGGTGATTTGAAAGCATTTTAGACTTTTATGTCAGTTCTTCAGTAGGGAGTTGATAGGTCCTAAAAATCAAAAACTAACCAGCAAGGTCTATCCGCAGAAGAAATTGTCTGGTATCCTCATCCTATCTTAAATTGTATTGGTGGTTTAACACCCGAAATATCATCCCAAACCACACCATGGACGACACATTAAAACGAATCTTAATTTCTATCCGATACTTCCCCAGGTATTTATTAACCCTCTGGTTCTTTTTTCATTTATCACCCAAACCCGTTTTTGCCCTAAACTCGCCTAGTTTTGAAGAATTTGATCAGAAAGCCAAAGCCGGGGAGCGCCTCAATGTGGTGTTCTTCGGGTCATCATTAACGTGGGGAACCAATGCTACCGATCCGCAATTGACTTCCTACCGCGGTTTGATTTGTCACAAGCTGGAAGAGTATTATCCCAAGGCCCATTTCAAATTTTGGGACGTTTCTATAGGCGGCACCGGTTCTCAATTGGGTATATTCCGCCTGGATCGAGATGTTTTGAGCCGTAAACCGGACTTGGTATTCCTGGATTTCTCCGCCAATGATGATCCCGGGACCGCACATCCGGGAACGCAGGCATCTTATGAGGCAATCGTGCACCGGTTGGTAAAAGAAGCCAAATGCCCCGTGATTGCGGTGATTTTTCCTTTCCAATGGCACGTTACCGGAGGCAAGTTGGAAAGCTTGAAAGGGCGAACGGCCAACCTTGCCATAGCCAATGCTTATCATCTTGGCGTGGGAGATGTGATTCTCTACGCCCGGAAACAAGTAAATGCTAAGAAGATTAAAGCCGAAGAGATCTGGCCGTTTGATCGCATTCATCCTGGGGATGTGGGCTACCGGTTGTTCTCCGAAGCGGTCTGGCAGGGCTTTCAACAGGCAGTCAAAGAGAAAAAAGTATGCGCACTTCCCAAAAAGATGCTTTACCCGGATACCTACCTGCGAACGTCCCGAGTTCCCATGACATCCCTGGCTTCTCGGCCCAAAGGCTGGCGTTCCGGTTTACCAAAACGGACCTCAGCCTATTTTCACATGCAAATGTCTCGCTGGATGGACGATGTTTTGCTCACCACCAATCTCCTGGAAACGGCGGATGCGAACGGCAAGGGAAAAAAGATCCTTCAATCCGTTGACCGGTTGCGGATTCAATTTAAAGGAACCACGGTTTTGTTATTCGGGGAATCCACCGAAAAATCCTGCAAATATCGGGTCTACTTGAATGGGAAGGCATTAACCCGAACTATCAGCAAAGAAAAAGATCCGGTCAAAGAATTCGATGCCAGTTGGTTGGCCTACCTGATGCGCAGCAACTCCCATTTGGTCCATGTCCTGGCCGAAGGATTGGACCCCAAAGCCACCCACACCTTGGAAATCGAACCGGTTTTTTCCTCGAAGATGGTGATGCAGGAATTGCGGCTGGAAAGTTTATGCGTTGCCGGGGGAGAAGCGAAGGTTTTGAATGTGAAGAAGTGAAATTAAAGATTGTCTTTTGGGTTGTCGACCTTCAAACCTAAGGCTTTGGCTGCAATATTGAGTTCTGAATCAGCCGAAACTAATGTGAGTAATGAGATTCCAAAGTTTTTTGCTGATTATTCAATTCCAAAGCAGTTGCAAGTTGAGCCGCATGATAGGCGCGTTGGCCTTCCATTTCAGCCTTTTCTGCTGACATTACAATTTGTGTACTAATAGGAGTTTACGTCAGCGATTATCCCGGCAAATCAAAAGGGGTACATCATTCCGGCCAATTGGCAGATAATCCTTGTTTTTCCACCGCTTCAAACAAAATATTATAACCCTTCATTATATCAGGCTCAGCTTTATACCATTCCTTGAGTCCTTCCTGGTCCATTAAATTTCGCCAGCGGGGATCGTCGTAGCGCATGGCTAAGAGGGATGTAGTCCACTTTTCTCCCAACTCAGTGGGGAAATCCTCCAGAACAGTGAAATTACAATGGCAATATCCCGGGTATGTCCAAATGGCCCGAATCTGGTTGGTGTCGATCTTGCGCTCACTTAATAACCTTGCCCAGGTCGTATCGCCAACCGGGCCGGCATCAGCTTTCCCCTCCTGCAAGGCTTTGAGGACCTCCAGTTCACTAGTACCCGTATCGCCGTGTTTTCCGACATCCAAGTCGAAGCGAAGCAGGGTACAATCCTTCTCGACATCAACATTTACTTGGCGAAGGAATTCTCTTGGCAGGATTGCGGCTTGGGCCGAATCCGCTGACCCAAGGGCCAGGCGTTTTCCTTTGATGTCTTCCAGTTTATTGATACCGCTATCGGTCCGGGCAACCATGATCGTAGTAAAGCGGGCGTCCACATCGCGCATGGCCAAAGCCCGGCAAGTTCCATTAGTTCGCCGCTGGACTTTGACCCAGGCTAGGTTAGTGTTCCAACCAATGTCAACGTGTTTGCCCAGGAGTGCTTCAACCAGGGCGTCGTAATTGGAATACAAAACGTAATCAATGGGTGGGCCTACTTCGCGGAAATAGTCCCGCATCCCTTCCCAAATGGGAATCACTTTCGGATCGTAAGCAACCGCTCCGATAACAATTGGTTTTTGCATTTTTCACCACAAATAAAATTAAAACAACGGCATTTCCAGAAGGGACTTGGCAATGAAATCGTACAGAACATCGGTTGTCGGTGCCATGACATAACTTGCTCGTGCATCCCGAAAATTTCTCTCCACACTAAGGTGGCGGCTGAAGGAAGCGCCGCCGCAGGTGCGCATGGCCAAGTCGGTGACTTCCAGAGCACATTCCCCAGCGCTGGCTTTGCTTTCCAGGACCGCCAACATTGTCGAAGGGTTAGGATTTTCCATTTGCCGGCTAACATGGTCGAGGAAAGCCTCTTGCATATCGGTCAGAACTTGCATTTTGGCCAAGCGAGCCCGCAAATTCATCAGCGAGGCAAGTGATTCCCCCAAGTGCTGCAATTTGGATTGGAGGAGATGATGGCGTGTGGCTTCTGTTGCCGCCCGGGCAATTCCCAACGAAACCGAGGCATTCCCAAGCTGAAACCAGGGCAAAACTACTTGCAGCGTGAAATTAAATCCATCGCCGTCTTTGCAAACCCGACTGGTTTTCGGAACTTTGACATTCTCCAACCGCATGGGAGCACTGGCATTGCCGCGAAGACCCATCCCGTTCCAAGGACCGCTCACAGATAACCCTTCGACATTTTTGGGAACATAGTAAATGGTGGAGGTCATCTGAATGGAAGATCCCGCGGTTCGGGTTGAGACAATATAACTGTCTGCATAATTGGCACTGGTAACCCAAGATTTTTCCGAGGAAAGAGAATCCATGGTGCCATTGGAAATTGCCTGGCTAACCGGAGCCCAGAAATGGCTGCGGGATCCTTTTTCGCTGAACGCCAGAGTGGTCAGGTGTTTTCCGGAGGCAATTTCGCGAAGGACCGATTCCCGGTTGGCGAATTCGGTTGAACCGACGATAACTGCAGTGCCGCAAACATGCATGAGGTAGATCATTGCCGTGGATGCACAATGCCTTGCCAGAATTCGGTTCACCTTCGAAAAGGTGCCTGGGCCTTCCCCTTCGCCACCAAATTCCTGGGGTACTGTAAGGCCCAATAAACCGCTTTCCGCCAATGCCTGAATACTTTCTTCCGGCCAACGGCCTACCTGATCAACAT
>CAZPPD010000191.1:0-8640 GCA_964588185.1 uncultured Alcaligenaceae bacterium
ATTAGTCCGCCGGTCCGGGTTTCCGGCGCGGCATTTGGTGGCCCGGAGGTGTCTTGGCCACTACCGCCGGAAATCGGTTGGCCCCCAAGCGATGCCAGCCGTTTTTCCAATTCCTCAATGCGTTGATTCAGGCGGGGCAAAGTCGTCGACGAAATATATCCAATCAAAGCCATAATCATCCCGATTAACAGCCAAGTGGCTTCCATCGGTTTGAAGGCATTGGCGTCATAACGGGAGAGCCCCAAGGAAAAGAGATAGCACACCACGATGCCTAAGCCGGCTTTGTGAGCGAGTTCTCCGAAAATACCTTGCCACCAAGTGATTTTGGGTTTGCTATCGGCTGCCATTGGTTGTTCCTCTAAAGATTTACCAAGGATGGACCATCTATGCTCTACCCTGCTCTTCGTTCTTCCTCTTTTTCTGATTGTTCGCTGAGCAAACTCCCCTAAGGTTGGGGTTCGCCCAGGCAATTGCAGAGGCCATCCGGAGCAATGACGAAGAAGACTTTGTAGATGTGTCGCCGTGTTTGTCGATTCGGTAGTTTGTTAATTTAGTCCGTTAGCCTTGATTCCGAGAACATTTTTTCCACATTGTCGGCTTCTAAAAAACAACCTTCCTGGCTGGGGTCCACGCTGTTCTCGGCAATGGCAATTTCCAAACCTTTAGATTAACGCATCTGCTTAATCTGAGGGAATGTTTTCGGAGCAATCCTGCTGCCAATTTTGTGGTTGAGGTTATTTCTCTCGTTTCAATAACTTAATCTGCACTGCCCGGGGACGTTCTTCAAATTCCCAGGTCAGGCGAATGCGGTCGCCGACTTTCAATTTGCGAAATGTGGCCAGTATTTTCTTGTCGAATCCGCCGCCATCTTTGGGTAAGCCACCCGTCCAACGCGGGAAATACTTCCGCCCTTTTACTTCTCCGAAACCTTTCACTTCGATGTGATTCTTGCCTTTGGCGGTAATAATGCCAATGACCTTGCCGGTTTTCTTTTTCTTCTCCTTCTTCTCCTTTTTTTCCCCCGCAAACACATCGCCGGTTTCAAAGCAGGTTTGAGGTAACACAAAAAAACTAAGTGTTAATAGCCCAACAACAAAAGGAAGGAATTGCTTACACATGTTTTTGATCCTTTAAAGTTCGGAAGGTTGATTTCCTTCCCCAGAAAAATAAGGTGAAGTCCATTCGGACAGTGTGACCTGCAATCCCAGATAATTCAACCAATTTGTTAGTTCCAAAGAAACGTCTGGATTTAACCCCACTTCCTTCGGGCCAAAAAATGACTAGGCTGACAGGAAATAGCTCAATATCTACTAACCTGCGGATCTGATTGAATTCAAAAATACAATAGAAAGAGCCAACAATAAAAATTGATAAAGATACGATCAGCAATATTTTTGCTGTGGAATTTTGCCATTCAACCATCGCCATCATGAACATCTAAAAGACAGACATTCCACCCAAGATCGAAAGGCGAATGATCCAATCCTTTCGATCCCGAGTCCGGATTACAAAGAACCTGGGTTCCGGCCAGGAAAGGTAGAGTTCTCTTCCTTTTTCCATGATGAGGTCCGGTAACCTTATTTGATCTCCATTAAGTGAGGCGACATCAGCCAGATCGGGTCGTTCTGCAATTGCAAAAACCCTCCCATATTCTGGAAATGGCGAGCAAGCCCCGGAAATTTCCGCAAGCCTAAGGAAAACAGCGGATCTTGTTTTAGACTTGGCCCTTCACCTTCTAGGAGGGAATCTAAAAATGTCCTTGGCTTGGGAAGAATGAGATAATCAACTTCCGTTCCTGCCGGGATTTTCGCCATACGTTTGGCTTCGGCGAGCGCGTCCTCCAGACCGCCGAGCTGATCAATCAAACCGCGTTTTAGGGCTTGGCGGCCGGTCCAAATGCGGCCTTCGGCCAATTCCAAAAATTCCTTGCGGGTGAATTTCTTTCCGGCTTCAGCCCGGCCTTGCATGGCTTTAGTGAGAAATTGATCGTATACCTTGGCCATCAGTTGGCGCATGGCGGTCCGTTCAGATTTGGTCCAGGGATCCGAAGAAGCCATGACTCCTGAATTTTTTCCTCGCTTGATGACTTCGGTGGTAATGCCGATTTTTTTGTACAAGCCTGTGGTGGCCAATTTCCCGCCAACGACTCCAATCGATCCGGTTAAGGTTCCCGGCTGAGCAAAAATCTTGTCCGCGCCCATGCTGATGTAGTATCCACCACTGGCTGCGGTGTCGGACATACTGGCAATCACCGGCACCTCGCATTGCTGCAGAGCATTCCAGATGAGATCGCTTGCCAAGGCTGATCCACCCGGGCTGTCTACGCGAAGGACAATCGCTTTTACGTTTTCCTTTTGCGCCTTTTTGATGGCCTCGACAATCGTGGTCGACCCCATAGTTTCACCACCGAATGGAGATAGGGTGCTTTTGCCGGTACTGATTACGCCGGTGGCATAAATGAGAGCAATTTGGTCTTTGCTGCTTTTCCGGGTGGTCTTTGAAGGACTCAGCAATTTAAACAGGTTAAACGGATTGGAAAGATCCAGCTTTTTCTTTTTAGCTTTGCCGTAATCCTTGAGAATCTGCAGATCATCGGCTTCTAAGTCTTCTTTGATCGCAACCTGGAAGTTGCTTTGGTACCCGACAATATCGATCAACCCTTTGGCCTTGGCCTTTTCCGCTGTAAACGGGCCAACATCGATCAAATCCTTAATTTGTTTGGCCGACAGTTTCTTCGAGCGTTTACTTCGATAGCGGGAGACAGGTGCCACCAGGGAATTCTCAAAGTAATCATCGATAACCAACTCATTTTGTTTGCGAGCCTCGGGAGTCATGCTGGTTCGGGTAAAAGGCTCGGCGGCAAACTTATAAATCCCCATCCACAGAAAATCTGCTTGGATTCCCATGAGGGAGAGCAAGTTTTTGTAGAACATAATTTCGCTATACAAACCGGTTAGCATCAACCAACCCGATGGCGGCATACAAACTTTGTCTGCAGGTAAAGAAGCCAGATAATCCTTGGTACTTCCGGAATCGGAATAAACATAGATCTTTTTGCCGCCGGCACGAAAATCGTCCAAAACTCCGCGCAGCTCATTTAATCGGGCCCAACCGCAGGAGATCCCATCCATGTGCAAAAGCAAGGCATTGACTTTCTGGTCCTTTTTCGCCTTACGAATCCGGGCCAATTTCATTCTGAAATTCTCTTTGGAAATGCCGAACAGCGGATCATTTAATACTGGACCTTCGGACATACTGCCGCTGAGACGGATGTGAGCAAGCGTCTTGGTTACGGATTTTCGTCGCCTTTCCTGGCCTTGGGTTGTGTCAATCAATGAAAAGAGGAAAAGCGGGACTAAAAGGAAAGAGAAAAGACGCAATGTCATTCTGTTTGTCTCCTGTTGGAATGTATGGCTGAAGCGAAATAAGCCATTTTCAATAAAACACCATTTTAATACATGACGGAAAGGTTCTGTGGAGAAAAACCAAGCGGTGCCATAAAATTTCACCAAGGAGGATATATTCGGTGCGCGTTGCTCATTTTGATTGTTTTAGCGGAATCAGCGGTGATATGACCTTGGGTGCTTTGCTCGACAGCGGCGTCGATGTCGAAGAAATCCGCAATAAACTGGCAACTCTAGGTCTGCCCATTACCTTACGGGCAGAAAAAATCCGCAAAGGAGGTTTTGCGGCTACTCAGGTTCGCATTGAAGCTCCGCATGAACACAAACATCGCCATCTTCATCACATCGAAGAAATTCTAAAAGCGGGACAGCTATCGGAGAAGCAAGCAGATCTGGCACTGCGGATTTTCCGGAAACTGGCGGAAGCAGAAGCTGCTGTCCATGGCATTTCTATTGAAAAGGTCCACTTTCACGAAGTGGGGGCTCTGGACAGCATCGCCGACATTGCCGGGGTAGCCATCGGCTTGGATATGTTGGGTGTTGACACGATAAGTTGCACGCCAATACCCACCGGGAGCGGTTCGGTAAATTGTGAACATGGGTTGATGCCGATACCGGCTCCTGCTACGGCGGAACTGTTAAAGGGAATCCCGCTCCGGTCGTCTTCAGTCGAATCCGAGTTAACCACTCCAACGGGTGCCGCGATTTTGGCTACAGTAGTGAAGGAATGGACTAAATCTCCTAGCATTACCGTCGAAAAAATCGGCATCGGCGCGGGCCAACGCGACCTGAAAGAACAACCCAATATTCTCCGGCTACTGGTTGGTACTACAGAACTCAAGGAAGACGCCGGGTTGGATGCGGATGAGGTCGTTATTCTGGAGACCAACCTGGATGATATTCCGCCGGAAGTGATTGGTTACTGTTATGATCTGCTCTTCCAAGCCGGTGCGGTCGATGTGTATTCCACGCCGATTTTCATGAAGAAAAATCGCCCAGGCTTTATGCTGAGCGTTCTTGCCCCTCAGCAGATAGTTGCCAAAGTGGAAGAAATAATCTTTCGCGAGACCGGTACTTTCGGCATTCGCCGGACAACCATGCAACGGCGAAAATTGCACCGAGAGGGTCACTCCTTAGAAACGAAGTGGGGTTTGGTCCAAGGGAAACTGGGATGGCGTGAAGGACAATCTGCAATATTTACTCCCGAATACGAAGATTGTGCCCGAGTTGCCCGGGAAAGTGGCATTCCTCTTCAAGCTGTCTATGCCGAGGTGCGAAAAGTATATCTGGATAACAAGGAACCAATCCCCAAATCCCCTGCGCCATCCAAGGAAAATAAATAGGATATCTTTTTACCCCTACCTGCCAGTCCGTGTCTTCACTTATAGTTCGTTTGCTGATTTTGGATGTGTAATCAACTTGAGGAAAATCAATGCTAACCAGCAATGAGATACGACAACAATTTCTGGATTTTTTCATCGAGAAACACGCCCATACCTTTGTCCCCTCATCCAGCGTTGTCCCCTTGGATGATCCCACCCTGATGTTTACAAACGCAGGGATGAATCAGTTCAAGGATGTCTTTTTGGGTACCGGCAGCCGGTCCTATACCCGGGCAGTCAACACGCAGAAATGCATTCGGGCAGGCGGCAAACATAATGACCTCGACGATGTCGGCAAAGACACCTACCACCACACCTTCTTCGAAATGCTCGGCAATTGGTCTTTTGGGGACTACTTCAAAAAGGAGGCCATCGAGTGGGCTTGGGATTTGTTGACTAATGTTTGGGGTTTGGACAAAAGCCGCTTGCATGCAACGGTATTCGAGGGAGATTCGTCTCAAGGCTTGAAGCCTGATGAGGAGGCAGCGGAATTATGGCGGACCGTTACCGACATTGATCACGCAAATATTCACCTTGGTAACCGCAAAGATAATTTCTGGGAGATGGGTGACACCGGCCCTTGTGGTCCGTGCAGCGAAATTCACATAGACCTGACTCCTGATAAATCCGGCGCGAAGCTAGTAAATGCAGGGACGGCAGATGTCATCGAAATCTGGAACCTGGTATTTATCCAATTCAATCGAGATGAATCGGGGAAGTTGCATCCCTTGCCGGCGAAGCATGTCGATACTGGTATGGGCTTTGAGCGAATAACGGCTGTTTTGCAAAAGAAAACCAGCAACTATGACACGGACATTTTTGCCCCGATCTTTGAAGCCATTCAGAAAACCACAGGTGCTCCGCCCTATTCCGGAAAGATGGAAGATCGCAGGGATACTGCGTATCGAGTCATCGCCGATCATATTCGTGCCTTGACTTTTTCCCTGACCGATGGAGCTGTTCCCTCAAACGAAAAGCGCGGTTACGTTGTTCGGAGTATTCTGCGGCGGGCTGAGCGATTCGGCTGGCAGTATTTTGATACCAAGGAGCCATTCCTGTACAAGCTGGTTCCAACAGTCGTGGAGATGATGGAGTCCAGTTTCCCGGAATTGAAGCGCTCTCCGGAGAAGGTCCAAGAAGTCATCCGGTCGGAGGAAACTACTTTCCTGAACACCTTAGAACGCGGGATCAAACTCTTCCAAAAAGTGGTGGAGCAAACAAAAGAACAAGGCAGCAATGTCATCAGCGGCAAAGATGCTTTTGATCTGCATACCACTTATGGATTTTTCGTGGACATTACCGATCAGATGGCAAATGAAGAAGGTATGCATGTTGATCGGCAAGAATTCGAGAAACTCATGAAGGAATTCCAAGATTTATCAGGGGGACAGAAAAAGTTTGCCGTCTCCGCTGTTCAAGGAGAATTGCCGACAACGGATGATTCCCTGAAATACAAAGGCTTGTCCGCAAAAGCGAAGATCATAGCCACGGTGAAAGACAATCAGGTCGACGAATCCGGGGAGTTCACCGTCGATGAAGAAGTCGCTTTGGTGTTGGATAAAACCAATTTTTATGCCGAGCAAGGAGGACAGATCGGGGACAAGGGGGCGATTACCAGCAAGACCGGGGTTTTCCAAGTAGACGATACGCAAAAGTTAGGCGATGGCATTCTGCATGTGGGAAAAGTCGTTCAAGGGACCATCAAGGTAGGCCAGCCGGTTAGCCTGAGTGTCGAACCTTCCCGGGCAGATACCATGCGGAATCACACCTGTACTCACCTTCTCAACTGGGCATTGCGAAAAGTGCTAGGAGATCACATCGAGCAAAAAGGTTCGCTGGTCGATCCGGAAAAGACCCGTTTTGACTTTTCCCATGACACGCCGGTGACACGGGAGGAGATTCAGGAGATCGA
This sequence comes from uncultured Alcaligenaceae bacterium, assembly GCA_964588185.1. GTDB lineage: Bacteria > Planctomycetota > Planctomycetia > Gemmatales > Gemmataceae > CAZPPD01. Next base: position 6,699 of record CAZPPD010000191.1, read on the forward strand.
ACGGCTGGTCAATGAAAAGATCACCGGTGATTTGCCCGTCAAACCGTTGGTAATGCCGCTGGAGGAGGCCAAGCAAATCAGCGGAGTCCGGGCGGTCTTTGGGGAAAGGTATCCGGACCCGGTTCGGGTGCTGCTGATAGGTCCCAAGAAACCCGAAGATGCTACCGAAGAGGATTCGGTGGAATTCTGTGGCGGAACGCACCTCAACCAAACTGGTGAAGCAGGCTTCTTCAAGATCATCAGCCAAGAAGCGGTGGGCAAAGGCGTTCGCCGCTTGACGGCGGTCACGGGTCGGGGTGCACTGGAGACGGTCCAGGATATGTCATCCCTTGTGGATGAGTTGGCGAGCAAAATTAATTGCAAACCAGGTGAACTACCCAGCCGGATTGACTCTTTGCAGGAAGAAATCAAGAAATTGCAACAGCAAATCCGCAAAGGTGCTTCTACCGATCTACAAGGAGCAGGCGACAAGCTTTTTGAAAGTGCTGCTGAGAACAACGGAGCCCGCATTATCATCGGAGAAATGCCTTCAGGGCCAGTGGAGCAGATGCGCAATCAAGCCGATCGCCTCAAGCAGAAAGCGGGCAGTGGAGTGGTAATATTAGGATGGAAAGAGGAAGATAAGGTGCAACTACTGGCATCGGTCACGGAAGACCTGGTCAGCAAAGGTGTTCACGCGGGAAAATTAATCGGCCAAATCGCTCAGGCCGTTGGCGGCCGTGGTGGGGGCAAACCAAACATGGCTCAAGCGGGTGGGAAAGAGCCGGAAAAATTACCTGATGCTTTGGAATTAGCCAAAAAGTTGGTAGCAGAGCAATTGGGATAGATTGCTATTCGGAAAGCCAGGGTTATTTTTTCCGGGCTTTCCGAAGAAACTCATGGACCTGTAAGTAAAAGCTGTCGGGAAGCGGATGCTCGATCGTAAAGTGAGAGGCATCTTCACGCAAAATGGAAAGTTTGGGTTCGTTGGCCGCCGCATATAACTTTTGGCTGTGCTTATGGGAAATGATTTCATCTCCAGTGCCATGGGAAATAACAATGGGAACGTGGATGTCACTAAGGCGAGATAAATTCTCGAAACGGTTCTTCATTATCCAATCTGTGGGAAATATCCGATAGCAGTCGTGGGCCGCTTCCGGTAATGAAGTGAAGGTATTTACAAGAACCAAACCCATTGAGGGATTCTTCTCCGCCAAATAGGTGGCAATCCCTCCTCCTAACGATTCGCCGTAGATCACAATCTTTTCCTTCTCGATCCCTTTTTTCACCAGCCAGTCATAAGCAGCCCGTCCGGCTTGGTAGCATGCCTTTTCACTAATTCCGCTTTGGCTTTTTCCATAACCCGGGTAATCGAAGATAAAAACCGATGCGTTGGCATTCTTTTGCCATTTGCGGACCCCTATTTGGTAGAAACTCAGGTTGTAGCCATTGCCATGGCAGTACAACACGACATAATCTGGGTTCGGTACGGGACACCACCAAGCATGGACCGTCCCCGGGTTCGGTGTGGTTAAAGTCACATCTTCAAAATGGAAGTTTTTGTCGAGAAGCGCTTTCCATTCCTGCGAAGCGGGAACTCCGGGGTAAACCAATTGATTTTCAAATGCCATGAGGGCCAAAAGGACCAACAGGTAGGTCCCCGCTACCACCCAAAATATACGAGCACAATATTTAAGCCAGGTCCGTTTATAGGATGAAGATTTGCTTTTTAGCTGGGATAAAGATTCCATAGATTATCTCCGCCAAGATAATTCCAGCGAATTTTATTTCTCCTGTTCCTTTAAACTATAGGGACAACTCGTCCTCCAGGAGGTCAAAATGAGGGAGATACCCCCTTGGGTTCTATTTTGGGGGTTGGTTTGGTGTGCTTCCGAAGCGGTGCTAAGTAATCGAGTAGGGTGAGTCTCGGTGTTGAGCCGAGACTCAGCCCTCTCACAGAACC
>CAZPPD010000192.1:0-8632 GCA_964588185.1 uncultured Alcaligenaceae bacterium
ATATCAACACAGTCCGTCTCACGGAGATCCATTTTGATGCCGACATGCCGAAAAAGTTTAGTCGAAAGAAAGATTTGGTTGTTCCGTTCGATGGAAAACCTCTGGCCCGAGGGGAAGCGGCAACATTGGAGGTAATGCAACCTGGAATTCCGGTGGTGCGAGTTTCAACTCGAGAAATCGGCGCAGAGGAGCTTACCATTCCAAAGGCTCGATTGCGAGACTTTCATCCTGGTACGGCAAATATAAAGTGGATCCGCAACCTCAATGATTCCTTGCAAGAGTCCGGACACACAAACGGGGAGATAATTGGTACCTATGAAACCACACCCCGGGGGATTGCATTTGTTGATTGAAAACACTTACCCGAAATGCCAGAGCGCCAGCGAGGGATGTCCCTCGCTGGCGCTTATTTGAAGTTTCGCGAAAACATAACTAATGATTTGGATTAGTAACTTTTTACCTGATTTTCCTTAACTAAGGGATATTTCGTCGATCAACAATGCCGAATCAAAGACAGTATCCCAGATGTCAATGACACCAAAACCGATGGTGTAGGTGCCGCCGGCAGTAAAGGTGTAACTGAAGGTCTTATATCCTGTCGAAATACTATACGACGAACCGGAGCTACTTAATTCATCCGTATTGGTATCTGCTAACTCATAAACTTCGCTGCTGCGGTTACTTGAAACGGAGAAGAAGGCGAAGTCATTGTAAAACGAGGATACGGATTCATTGGTCAAGAAATTGACACTGAAAGTAAGGGTCGCTCCGGCTTCGACTGTGATAGTTCGCCGGATTGCCGATCCGGCTGTTGCATTACGGTTGTTGATCGAATCCAACGAACCATTGGAAACCCCAAGGAAATTCTCCAGAGAAGAATCGCTTTGGTTGCCGCCTTGGCCATTGTTGGTAGTAAGTACTCCCTGCGAGGAACCCGCCAGTGGGCCTTCTCCAATATTGCCGGCAGTGTTTGCATCCCCAATAGATTCCCAACCCGACAGCCCATCCTCAAAGCCGCCGTTTTCAAAGCCTGCAACTGCCTCGACCGTTACATTTACTGTTGCCGTCGCTTGACCGCCGTTACCGTCGTCAATGGTATAGGTAAAAGCATCCTGACCCGTATATCCTGAGTTCGGCGTGTAAGTAATCGTTCCATTGGGATTGATGGAGACACCACCATTCGCTGGTTCAGAGGCGTCGATTACTGTGAGAGGATCCCCGTCGGCATCCCCGTCATTGGCCAACACGTCAATAATGATCGCTTGATCTTCTTGCGTGGTGGCCTGATCGCTCATAGCGACCGGGTTGATGTTGACTTCGTTAACTGTGACCGTGACAGTGGCCGTTGCTTGCCCGCCATTGCCATCATCGATGGTATAGGCAAAGGAGTCTGACCCAAAGAAATCGTTGTTGGGAGTGTAGGTGATCGTACCATCTTCATTATTGGTAACCAAGCCATTATTGGCTTCCGACACATCAAAAATGGTTAAGGAATCGCCATCCGGATCGCTGTCATTGTTGACGACATTAATCACGACAGCTTGATTTTCATTGGTGTTTGCAGTGTCATTCACAGCAATCGGCAGATTGTTAACCGGAGTTACGCTGACGGTAACAGTACCCGTATCCTGGCCGCCGTTGCCGTCATCCACGGTATAGGTAAAGACATCATCTCCGGTGAAGTTACCGGCAGGAGTATAGGTCAAGGTGCCATTGCCGGTGATGGTGACATTTCCAGATGAAACATTGGTTATGGTTAAGGAATCGCCGTCCACATCATTGTCGTTGCCGAGAACATTAACGACTACCGATTGGCCTTGGATAGTTTCCGCTTGGTCGTCCAGTGCCACTGGATTGTCATTAACTGGATTGACGGTGATAGCGACAGTAGCAGTTGCTTGACCTCCGTTTCCGTCAACTATCGTGTAGGTGAAATTGTCCTCACCAAAGAAATTGTTGTTTGGTGTATAGGTGACAGTTCCATTGCCATTGAGAGTGACAGAACCATTTTGTCCTTGAGTTACGGATAGGATGGATAAGGTGTCTCCATCCACATCCGAATCATTGTCTAAAAGGTTGGAGAAGGTGGTTGGAGTGTCCTCATCCAAGGAAACGTTTTCCCCAACAGCAACCGGAGCATCATTTACTGGATTGACGGTAACGTTGACTGTTGCCGTAGATACTCCACCATTGCCATCGTCGACGGTATAAGTGAAGGTGTCAGGGCCATTGAAATTGCTGTCCGGAGTGTAGGTGATACTCCCGTTACCATTGACGACAATCACTCCATTTGCCGGGTCCGTGGTATCAGAGATAGCAAGGGAATCCCCATCAACATCACTATCATTACCCAGAACATTGATGACTACACTTTGATCTTCGTTGGTGCCGATTTGATCGTTGTTAGTCACTGGGATGTCATTAACAGGTGAAACGCTTATCGAAACAGATGCTGTCGCTTCGCCGCCGTTGCCATCGGAGATTGTGTAGGTAAAGCCGGTATCCCCATTGAAGTTGCTTGCCGGAGTAAAAGTCAAGGAACCGTTTCCATTATTGACAACTACCCCATCGGTGACTCCGGAGATATCTGTCACTGTAAGGGGATCGCCATCCGGGTCATTGTCGTTACTAAGAACATTGAAGGTGACCGATTGGTCTTCGTTGGTACCGGCAGAGTCATCTCCGGCAACTGGTAATTCATTGGGGTCGCTCGTGGAGAGAGTAACATTGTCAATGAGAAGCGCACTATCAAAAACCGTATCCCGCACATCGGAAACTCCAAAGCCGATGGTAAAGGAGCCGTTTTGATTGAAGGTGTAGTTATAGGTCAGGTAGCCGGTTGATTCATTGTAACTGGAAGATGATGTGCTAAACCCAGCAGCGAAAGTGTCTGCCAGTAGGATCACTTCACTCCCAACGGTGAAAAATCCGAAATCATTATAAGATGAAGTTGGTGTGCTTTCGTTGGTCAGGAACTTGTAATCGAAGCTGAGGGTGTCACCTGCTTGAACGAAAATTGTACGGCGCAAAGCGGAACCCGCGGTTGCATCTCCTGTGCTGAGGTTATCCAAGGAGTTATTATTCAAGCTCAAGAATGATTCCATGACGGAGTCGCTTTGGTTTCCGCCGGCATTGTTGTTGGTGGTGATTAAAGCCTGGAGATTTCCTTCGGTTGGAGATTCACCAAAATTGGTACTTTGGGTTGAGGCATTTCCTAAGGTTTCCCATCCGGTGAACCCGTTTTCGAAACCTCCATTGGAAAACTCCGGAATCGGGTCTACGGTGACAGTTACCGTTCCGGTAGCAAACCCGCCATTGCCGTCACTGACTGAATAGGTAAAGGAATCCGAACCAAGAACCCAACCATCAGGTGTAAAGGTGAGGTTGCATCCCCCATCGTTAGTTACGATTCCATTTTGGCCGTTGTCAAAGCTGAAGATACTAAGATTGTCGCCATCGACATCCGTATCATTTGCCAAGACATTCAAGGTAATGGGATTTCCTTCCACTGTACTTGTGGACTCGTTCATCGCCACCGGCACATCATTGACGGGACTAACTACAACATTAACCGTTCCGGTTGATAATCCGCCATTTCCGTCACTGACCGTGTAGGTGAAGGAATCATTACCATTGAAGTTTGCAGCGGGGGTGTAGGTGACATTGCCATTGGCGTTGAAACCTACGGAGCCGTTGGAGCCTTGGCTCACGGAAGTTAGCGTTAGGCTGTCTCCATCGGGATCGGAGTCATTGGACAAGACGTTGAAGGAAGTGGAATTATCTTCGCTGGTATTGGCATTGTCTGTCTGTGCAATGGGAGAGTTATTTTGATTGCCGTTGCCCGGGACGATAGAACCACTGATCCAGTAATTACCCAGGCTGCCATAATCGGAGTAACCTGTGTTGCCGGTGCCGTCAACGGAGATGTAGTAAGTGCCGGCACCTAAGGTCATGTTGAAACTGGCGCGAATATCATTTGTGGGATTACTAATAGCAACCAAAGTCCCGCTGGAGTTGTATAAGCGGGCGAGGATGTCCAGGTTGGGGCCGTAAAGAGCGGAGTCAAAGGCGATGTTTATTTGGCCGCCGCCATGGTTAAAGGAAAAATAGTCCAGGTCCGTATTCCGCTCGATTACACCATGGACGAGGATTTCATTTCCAGTAGGTTGGATCTCCTCTGCGGTTGCAATAGTGCTGCCATAATCATCGGTACGGTAACCAAAGCCGTTTTGTGTGGTGATGATTTGCAGATCATCTTCAAACTGATTTGCCCCGGCATAATCCCCGGGATTCCACTGCGTGAGGGAAGCAAAATAAGGTGCCCCCATGATAGGTCCCCAGCTGGTATCGCCGCTTCCCGTTCCGGGGTGGTAGGAAGAGCCGTTCAAACCGTCATGGCTCAAACCCAAGGCATGGCCTACTTCGTGAGAAGCCGCTTCGCGAACACCAACCTCCGATGAATTAAACACAAATACCGGAGTGTCGGTGCTCCAATCGAAGGAGGTCAGGTAAGCGACTCCCCCGGCACTCACTGGGAACCAGGTATTGTCGCCGATCACAACCCGAATGCCATATTCGGTGTCAAAGCTGCTTGTTTTGCGAAGACCATTGGTTCCGGGGTCTTCGGTCGTGACGTCCACTTCAAATGGGGCGAAATCTTCTGCGACGGCTGCCCAGATTCTTTGGATAGTTGCCAATTCGTTATTGCTGAAGGCGGAACTCCCATCTAATGACCATGCAGGAGTGGTGAAGGGATTATTATTGGAATAACTTTGGTTCCAAAATGTGCCGCTGGTGGTGTGCCCGTCAAAATCCAAGTAGATTTTCAGATCCGCATCGGGGTTGCTGTGCAGATTAAAAGTTTCAGCCAAGTCAAAGGAGCCATCGTTGACTTGGCTGACGTCATCATCGCCTTGAATAGTCCCCAAGGGATCGGAGGCCTGAACAATCCCCGAACTACTCTCCGCCGGTTCGACCGGCAGATCTCCATCAACGTAAAAGAGATTTCCTTGATCATCCATGAACACTTGGTGATTGTGCCCGTCCCCAACAAAATGACCATTTCCAAGATCATAACCTTCCGGCAATTCCTTAACCACGGAAGGGGTTGCCGAGCAAGCGGGGCAAACACACCCGGGACCACATCCACTGGATGAAAGGTCTTCGAGATTGTTAACCGCATACATATCAATGGATGGAAGTGCCCGGGTCTCCAATATTTCCATGCTCAAGTGGGCGGGGTGGCGTGAAATTTTACTTTTGGATTTTAGTGGTAAGGAGAAAAGAGAATAGTAAACCGTGTTTCGCACCTTCGAACAAAGACCTTTCAATCCAAACATGCAAAAAGCTCCTTCGTTGGACGTACCTTGCCTTGGAGGTAAGCGCGGAATTTCACCTCTACCTTGGCAGGGGACAATGGAAATGAATTTACCGGTTGGACGGGTAGACCACAGATTAAAACCTGAGTAACCGGGAGACCTGATATTTCAATCTAGGTCGAAATTTAGATCGATTCAACAAATTTGATGCAAGAGCTCAATGAATAAATCTAATGAAAATTTATTAACAATTGGTGAAACTCCTAAAAAAATCAATTATTCCGTCGGGTTTTCCAAAAAAATAGATAGATGGAAAAACCATTTTCACCAGCTGCGAGAAATTATATGTATGGGAAACCAAACCGACTGGCAAAAAATTTAGAAGAATTTCTAATTTAATGACGGAATGTAGATTGCGAGGAAAAAGATTCCGGTTTGTTAAAATAGCTAAATATCTCTGAGGATCGCAGCTTCTCTTCTCGTTTTCTTGAGGGGCTTGTTAAAATAGAAGTAGGATTATTTGCCAGGCAGGCAGTACCAGGAAATCAGTTGCCATGTCCGAAATACAACCGACCTCGGAATCTCCATCTCATCAGCCTTCAGAGAAAGTCCCTCCCGAGGTTAAGGTCCGACAGTTCCCACCCAAACCCGGAGTCTATCTTATGAAAGATAGCAAAGGGGTGGTTTTATATGTGGGCAAAGCCAAGAACCTTCGCAATCGGACTTCCCACTATTTCACAAAGGCAGGGCGCGAAGATGTGCGAACGCGGGATTTGGTTAAACTGATTGCCGATGTCGATTATGTAGAAGCCGAGACCGAAGTCGATGCCATGCTGTTGGAAGCCCGGCTTATCAAAGATATTCAACCGCGCTTCAACATCGAACTCAAAGATGACAAGTCGTTTCCTTATCTGCAAATCCGCATGCGTGAGGATTATCCCCGAATTGAATTCACCCGGTCTCCTCGCAGTAAGGGAGTGAAACTCTTCGGCCCTTTCACCAGCGCCAAGAGTTTGCGGGCAGCTATTCAAGTCTTGCAGCGGATCTTCAAATTTCGGACCTGTTCTTTAGACATCGAAGAAAACGATGAACGCTGGCGGTGGTTCCGGCCTTGCATACTGGCCAGTATCAACCAATGCACGGCTCCTTGTAATTTTCGAGTCACCAAAGAGGATTATCGCCGGCAAATCCGATCCTTGCGGATGGTCCTGGAAGGCAAAAAGGACAAACTCATCCGGCGGATGGAAAAGGAGATGAACGAAGCCAGTGCGGTTTTTCAATACGAGAAAGCGGCCCGGATTCGCGATGAAATAAAAGCCTTGCGGAACCTGAGTCTTCGGGGGGAAGTCGACAAAGACGTCCAGCCCGAAGTGTTTCAGATCCAGCCGAAAAAAGGCTTGGCGGGCTTGCGAAAGGTTCTTGGACTACCGAAAACACCCCGGACGATTGAAGGAGTTGACATTGCCCACCTAGGGGGCAGCGAGACGGTGGCTTCGCTGGTTTCTTTTATCGATGGATTGCCGTTTAAGCCTGGTTATCGCCGCTACAAAATCCAGACAGTCCCGGGGATTGATGATTTTGGTTCAATCCGGGAAGTAGTCTCCCGCCGCTTTCGCCGATTATCGGAGGAGGAAGAAGTATTCCCGGATATCCTTCTCATAGACGGCGGCAAAGGACAGCTCAACGCCGCTTTGGATGCTTTCCGTTTATTGCATGTGGAACCGCCATGCTTGCTGTCCTTGGCCAAGCGAGAAGAAGAAATCTATGTCCCGGGAGAATCCGAACCGATTCGCATGAGCCGCCATGCTGCCGGGCTCCGGTTACTGCAATATGTTCGGGATGAAGCGCACCGCTTTGCCCAACATTATCATCATATTTTACGGCGTAAGAAATATGAGCAGTCTTGATATTCAATCGATCCAAACATTTGATGGGTGAAAGATATGGATCAGGACGAGTTACTAGCTTCCTTTTCTCAGAAGATCGGCCAACTCTACAGCGCAGTGTTTGCCGATGTTTTGGATGGATTAGGTCACCGGAGTTCTGCGTTACCGCACTCTATTCGGCCCTTGAAAAAGGAATGGCGGATTTTTGGACGGGCAGTAACACTTAATGCCGTGCCGGTTGCTCATGAACCGGAAAATCCCTACGCCGTGGAAATGGAATGCATCGATTCGTTGCAATCCGGAGATGTGTTGATAGCAACGACCAATGGGGATACCAGTAGTGCCTTATGGGGCGAATTGTTATCCACCGCTTGCCGTGCCCGGGGTGCCAAGGGGGTAATCATTGATGGTTTGACTCGGGACACCGAAAAGATTACGCAGATGGATTATCCGGTTTTCGCCGCCGGATTTTCCCCGTTGGATTCCAAAGGACGACTGGATGCCATCGCTTTCGGTCAACCAATTCGAATCGGCGAATGTGTTATCCATTCGGGGGACTATGTATTTGCCGACATCGATGGTGTGGTGGTGATTCCGGTCAAGCTGGCCGAGCAAGCAATTCCGCTGGCTTTGGAGAAAGCTTGCGGTGAAAATCTGGTTCGTGAGGAACTGGCCAAGGGTAGAAGCGTGCGGGAAGTTTTTTCCGAATATGGGATTCTTTGAGAGTAGGATATTACTTTCCCTTGATCCTCTTGTCCAACTGTAGCAAAACTTCTTTCCAGTAATCTCGCATTTGTTCCCGGTCTTGTTGGTCTAATAACTTTTCGTGGTGAAAGCGAATGGAGGTTTTGTCGCCATTCTCGACTAAGGTAATTTGCAAGGTCGAAGGGTAAGGGCGGGTTTTCGGTTTCCATGTCATCCGGATTCTAAATTTTTGTTCAACACTGCGGATCTCTCCTTCAGTTCCTTCTACCGTGCAGTATTTAGTTCCGGGAGCAAAGCGGATTCGGGAGATCTTTCCCAACCACAAATGCCGCCCGGGTGATTTCGTGAGAAGATCCCAAGCGTTCGCTGCGGAAATCGGAAATGTTCGTTGCACTCCTATCTGAAATCCAGCTCCCTCAACCTGGCCAACTTCTTTTTTTCCCCGCCAACGCTCAAAGCTCCCGGTTACCGCCTGGCACCACCAATAACTGGAGATTAAATTCTTATCCTCGAGGTGCTTTACAATCTCTTTGTGCGAGTAATCTTCCGGCACTTCCTTTTTGAGGTAGGAAAACCACTCTCCCCTGGTTTTTCCCGTAGCTTTTAGGACCGCTTCATCAGAGATTGGAGTTTTCCGGGTAGTCTTCGGCAGTTCCAATCGTATACTATTGAAATTTCTGTGTAAAAAAATGAGATAGATTCTTTTCGTTTCTGGATTCGCCG
>CAZPPD010000193.1:0-8628 GCA_964588185.1 uncultured Alcaligenaceae bacterium
AGATACGACGTAGGAACTCTGCATCTTCTGATTGGGGACTAACCGGGCCTTTAATCTTGGCTTGGATAATCTCATCAATGCGCTGGTGGAGGGGTTCGGCGGCGTGGAAATATGATGGCGCTAGAAGGAAGGAAAATAATGTTAGATACCTACCCATTTTGAGTTCCTCGGGCGGGGTTAGTTTCGAGTTTTTGTATAAGGGATGGCGTCGCGGCGGTTGGTACCTTCGCTAACCGGGTGCTTGCATCGGTTTCTGTGGTTTAACTTTAACACAGTGTAAAGCCGGGGGAGAATATAATCTCGGCAGGAAATCAATTTTACTGCGAGTTTTTGGTAAGCAACTATTCCTTGGGTTGGTAAACCTTCAGCCAATAGCGTCCGTTATGGCTTCGGTTCACACCAGTGACGACCAGTTGGTAGGATCCGGAACGTGGCACGGCAATATACAATAGAGGGCTGGGGCCATTCCCGCTGTCGTTATCCATGTCCAGCACCTGCCCCCCGGAATCTTTCACAAGCAGCACTGGGTCAAAGTCCGGACTGTTCACTTCTACCTTGTAGGCAACGCCTTTTTTGAGTTCGACCCGGTTTGTCGAAGATGATCCCAGTTGCAGAGTCCTATGCAACTCTTTAAGCATAACCATCGGACCACTCGGGTCTTGTCGCACCACAATCCGGTAAGCACCGCCGCCTCGATTTTGGAAGCTGCGGACCAAAAGGCGGTATTGGCCGTTTTGCGGGGCCTGAAATACAATGCGGGAATTCAGATTTTTATTCGGAAGACTGATATCATCGTTAAAAGCTACTCTAGCTCCGGCGGGATTATACAACTCCAAAAACGTGTCGAAAAACCGGCTGTTGGCTTCAATGGTGTAAGTTTTTCCTGCCGTCAATGAAATATTATGATTGTCCCGGAAGCCGGATCTGAGGTTGCCGGATTTTTTGAGGACATAAGTAGCCCCCGGTATTTCTGTCGGCATGTTGGGAGCGATATCGGAATAGATCCGCTCCAGTTTGCTAACCAAGACCAGATTCACCTTGGCGATTCGGCCATTTTTGGCTTTGCCTTCCAACTCTGTTGTTACGGTTACTTCCGCCTCAATGAATTGGCCTTTCTCCAGATCAAAGTACGCCAGCCCCGAAGCCTTGCCGCCAATTTTGGTGCTGCTGTTTCCCCGGTTGATGACGTTGCCGTGGACATGGATTACCGCTTCGGTGCGTTCGTCTCGTTTGCGAACTCCCAGGTAGCGATAAGTTAAGCGTAAAGCGGCAGGAATTTCTTGATCCTTTCGTCCGGGAAGATGAACACGGCGAACCGCCCGCCAGGATTCATTGGGTTGAACCACCCGGCCGGGGAATGGCACTTCCAAGGCGTGCAAGGAGTCGCGGATTTGGCTGTGAAGGTTCTTTAGGTCTTCCTGGGCAAAAAACGGCGCGCGGCGGACATTGCCATCGTTGCGAACGAGTTTGCCGGTACGGTCAACAGAGATGTTGGCGGCTAGGTGCCCCTCGTGCTGCACGTGGTGTTTGAGACGACTATTCACGCCGGGATTTTGCCGGAGGTATTGGGTGGGGATGCCGATTTGGTATTTCTTGTATTCCAGGAGAATGTCGGCAATGCCCGTGTCCGGATTATAGCGTAGGGGGCGCTCCAGCATGGTAGCCGCCATGTTGATGTAGAATTGGTCGCTTTCCAGACCGGGGATAATCAATTTGATGTTTTGGCGGCTTCCTAATTTGAGATAACGGCTTTTGTTGGAATAGCGTAACGACAGCCTCGCTGGTTTAGCCATTAGACCGGGAATTTTTGGCAGGGCGGCAATATTGTCGGCATCGTACTCTGGTTTGTAGGCTTTGGCTGTCTGCCGGAACGTTTGGTTTGCTCCGGTCTGCAAAATCGGCTGGTACCATATAACCTGATCGGCTCCAGGTTGCGGCAGCTTTATTTTCCCGCCAGGGGATCCGCTTCGGGGATCCAAGGTTAAGGTGTTTCGTTTGATTGGCAGGACTTTGAGATCGGGATCATCCGTTTCTTTTCCTAACCAAAAATCTATCGAACAAGCAGTAACCCGTTTCAAGGGATCTACCAATTCCGCATCGACGTCCAAGTGAATCATGCCTTTTTCCTTGCGGGCAAACAGCACCACATCCGCAACGCGACCGTGCAGTGTGCCGTGAACTTTATCGCCGGCAATGGCAAAGCTGATATTGGTTCCCTTGATAATGGCGACGGAAACACCGATGACTTCGCCGGCCGTGTTCACCACCGGACCACCCGAATTGCCGGGATCCATGGCTTTGTTTACCTGGACTCGGTCCAACACCCCGTCCTGATCCGGATCACGAAGGGAGGAAATCCCTGTCGTATTAATGGTGACTTCCTTGCCTAATTGATCTCCGAGCGGATAGCCGACAACGTACACTGTCTGAGTTTCATACAGGTCTTCCGAACGGTTAACTCGAAGGGGGGAAGGCAAGTTGGGGTCGTCTACTTTTAAAACTGCCAGATCGGAATCGCGATCCAGGCCGATGATTTTTGCCTGGTAGACTTTTTCGTCCTTACGTCCGCGATGGTAGTAAGCCGCAATTTTTTGAGGCTTACGATTCCAGTCTCTCAACATACCTAAGACATGGGCGTTTGTTATGAGTAACCCCGGCTCTTGCCCGAAGAAACCGGATCCTTCGGCGATTTTTCCATTCGGGAGAGTGACACGCATGTAAACGGTGGCGTCCTTGACCTTTTCCATGTTCCGGCGACTAATTGCCTTGGGAAGTTCTTTAACTTTCGCCGGGACCTCGACTTTCTTTGGCGGTTCTATCTTTTTCTGAGGCGGGTTGGCGATCTTCTTCTTCGCCGGCAGGGCGTCTTTTTTCCTTTCCTTCCTTTTGGCGCCCGGTTCCTTGTTAACTTCTGCTCGTTGGGGTTTTCGGCTTACCGTTGGGTTGGATGAGCCGAGTAAATCAAAAGTAAGTACGACCGCAATGGCTCCGCCAACCAGCAGAACCATGGCTAATGCCATTGCCCCAATCAATAATGGCAATGGAAACCCGCCCGGTTTCTTAAGATTCAGGGAAAGAGGATTTGGATTCGAAGCAGGTTGAATATTCGGGACTGCCGAGGGAAGGGGCTTTTCAACCGGTTGGACAGATTGGTAAGGACCAGGTTTCTTTGGTGCTGCTGGAGAAGGATGAATGATGGCAGCGGGGAGCGTGTCCGAAATAGTGGGAAAAACCCCTTTGCAGGACACACAGCGAAGGTATTTCCCCAAGTATTGGTTCGCCACAGCGTTTTTGCCGTTGCACATCGGACAAATTACGGTGGATTTTTCCTCGGATTTTGGATTCGATTGGTTTGGAAGCGGATTGGCTGCGGTGAAAGTGGATTTACAACTCCCACAGCGGATGGTTTTTCCAAGATACTGATCCGTAATCTGACATTTACTCTTACAACTTGGACAGACCACGATGACGGACATTTCGGTGATCCTTGCAGCAAAATGAGGACGGATTGGACGGGGCGGGATTTGATTGATTAGCCTGTAAAGGAACGGTCGATCACTCCCCGACTTTAAGAACCCGATTCTACATTTTTAAGAGAGGGATGACAAACAATTAAACCACTTTGGGGTCAGGCAAAGAGCCACCGAAACGATTTGCAGTGGTAAAGATGATATATTTTGTTGTGTTCGTTCTGGATGCATGCTTTTGGGCGAAGCCTTCTATACCAGTATGTCTCGATACTCCAGGTCAAAACCAGGGTAATGCAATGCTACCCGTTCTTTGTCGGCCCGAAGAATATTTCCGAAAGCATGCATTCGGGCAAATCACACAAAGGTCAAATGCTCCTAAGAAGATCAGCCCGAAAGCATGCCAAGAAGGAACCACACCTGCTTCCATTTTCTGGTTCGAAGTTACTTCGGACGGCGACTCTTGACGATGTTGATAAGGCTTTGTTGTGCGCTATCCGATAAACCGAGGAGATTAACTTCCTTCATCAGCTGATCAATCGAGCCATAGCCGCCGAGATAGGCATTCACCCGGGCCACTGCGGTGGAAGCCATGAAATCCTCTTTCTTGGAGTAAATGGCTTGGAATTCCTTATAAAACGGCGATCGCAGCTTCATGTAGTATTTCTGGTGGTAGTCTTCGGCCAAATAGAATTTACCGAGAGGAAGAATCTTGGTGGCGATCTTGGCTTTCTTCAGTTTTTCCTGTTTAGCGCTGGTTTCTAAAGCCAGCTTTCTTTCTTCTTCATTTTGGTAAAAGATTGCATTCATGTACTGCCGGCTTCCCGACTGGGCACAGGGATTATGAGCCTTCCAAAAGACTTCCAGCAATTCCCGGTAAGATATTTTGCTGGGATCATATTCGATCTGTAAGGTTTCCGTGTGATCGCCAATCGACTGGTAAGTCGGGTTTAGCTTTTCTCCCCCTGTGTAGCCGACGCGGGTTCGAATGACACCGTCGAGAATCCCATACTGGGCTTCCGGAAACCAAAATCAGCCCAGAGCAAAGGTTGCCGTTTTAAGTTGTTTTGGAACATTTTTGTCGATGGCGGGTTTTGGAGCGGCATCCACCGCAGCACAACCGATGACGGGAATCAAGACGAGTACCCCCAAGGATTTCATGGCAATTATCCCCCTAGAAAATGTCATTGAACCATACCTATTCTACACCGAAGAAATAATCCATTCCAGGGGTTCTTCTTGTTGGGATTTACGGGTCAAATATCCGGCATTAACCCGTCTTACCTTTGCAGCAAACATGTGCAAACATTGCCAGCCGGGTGGGAGACAAGTTAGAATTGCGATTGAATTTACTTCCATTCGACTGAAAGAATTGAGTTGGAGAAAATCATGTTTCGTTCCTGTTTATTAACCGGCTTGATCGGAATCCTTTTCCTTAGCCCGGCATTTGCCCAAGAAGATCAAGGCGAAGTTCCCAAGTTTTTGGGCAAGAATTCGATTCAGTGGATGGAAATCCTGGAAAAGGACAAACGCTTCAAATACAAGCGAGCCGCGATTTTCGCCATGGAATATTTTGGCCCTGCGGAACGCGGCACCATAGATGTCCTTACCCTGGTTCTTCGCCGCAAAGGAGAACACCCCGACATAAAGCAAGCTGCGGCTCAAGTCTTGGGACGCATGGGGGCGGACGCAAAAGCCGCTGTCCCCGCTTTGGTCTCAGCATTGGCAACCGACGAAAACCCGAAGGTCCGGCAAGCGGCCGCGAAAGCACTGGGCGGGAAGATGGTTCCTCATTCCAAGCGAGCTGTTCCGGAATTGGCTGAGGCTCTAGCCTATAAAGACCATGGGGTACGCGATGCCGCCGCTGCTTCCCTGAAAGATTTAGGCAAAGAATCTCGGCTGGTCATCGACAAAGTCATAAAAGCCGTCAAGGATAAGCATAACCCGCGCTTCACGCGGATGTATTGTGCTCAACTGCTGAGTACCTTTAAGCAAGACGGCGATCGAGTCCTGCCGATTTTAGTGGCTACTGCTCAAGAAAAAGAGGCGGATCCTACCTTACGGAAAGTTGCCGTGGATGGAGTGGCCAAGTTTAAAAAAGATTCCCACGATGCCGGCGAGGCGTTGCAGAAGATATTTTTGGAGAAGGATGCACCCATTCTCCTCCGCAAATCTGCCGGGGAGGCGTTGGTAGCCATCGGTACCGAATCTTCATTAGTCTGGCCGACGGTCAAGAAAGGACTCAGCGACAAGAACAAAGAGATTCGCGAACAAGCAATCCGGATCGCGGGGAAATTGTGCCAAGAGGAATCCGAACTGGTTCCTCTTCTTACCAAACTTTGCGATGAAAGTATTATTGATTTGCAGTTAGCAGCCATCCAGGAACTCGGAGAGATTGGCCCTCCGGCAAAAGCGGCAATTAAAAAACTCAAGTTGCTTACGAAAACAGCTCCTCGAAGGATTATTCGAGAAGCTGCCGCGAAAGCATTGAAGAGGATTGACAATACAGGCGAATAGTTAAAGGGGTCACTCGGTGGTTTCTGCCGCAGTTTTCTCGGTAATCACCTCCTCATCTCCCTTGGCTATTGCCCGCCGATTGCCCGTAGTGTTGTTCTCGACCCTGAACCTGGCATGAAGCGATTCCCAATCAATGACCAAACGCCCGCCGGTACTTTCATGTTGTTTGGCCCAGTTCATCATGAGATCCAAACAAGCATGGTCGATATAATCGAGATGTTGCAGGTCGACATGCAACTCACTATTGGCCGGCACATTCTCCAGAGCATTCGCCAGCTTCGGCAAGCGGATAAAGGTTGCCGCACCCGCCAAGCTCATTACTGCCTTGTGTTCTTCTTCGTTTACATCCATATTAATGTGCAAATGGGAAAACGTGTAAAGCAGCTTGACGGCTGCTAAGGCGATGCCGACTATCACTCCGGTCAACAAGTCCGTGACGACAATCATGATCACAGTTGCCGCAAAGATACCAACTTCTCCCCAGCCATATTTCCGAAGTTCTGTGATAGACCGGGGAGTCATCAGTTTGTAGCCCGTATAGACCAGAATTGCCGCCAGGGCAGAGGTTGGTATCAGCCGGAGGAGAAAGGACAAAAATACCACAAAGACCAACAACCAAACTCCGTGAAGGAATGCCGACAACCGTGTTTTGCCCCCGGATTGCAGGTTGGCCGTGGAACGAACAATAACTCCAGTCATCGGCAAGGCACCGCAAAAACCGCAGATCATATTACCGACTCCTTGAGCCGTAAGTTCCTTGTCGTATTTTGCCCGCTGCCCTTGGTGCAATTGGTCGACTGCTGTGGTACACAGGAGCGTTTCCGCACTTGCCACCACGGCAATAATAATTCCGGCCTGAATGAGCCCGGTCCAGGGTGCATCCGTCAACATAGCCCAGGTGGGAATGTGAATTTCGTCCCACAAGTAATCCGGTACTTCCACGTAAATAACAGGCATACTTATGGCTGCCGCGAAACCGGTTGAGATAATGATTGCCAAAAGTGGGGCCGGCAGAAACCGTAACTTCTTTGGAGCTAGAGTTTGCCACAAGACGATAATGAGAATGGTTAGAATACCGATTTGGGCGGCAAGAGCATGATTCTTCAACGCTGCTAGTAAACCTCCCAATGCTAAGACAGCTTGCTTCTGAGATTCTATTGCAGTTGGTACATGCCCTTCGTGTAATTCCTTACTTGCTTCGCGGACCTTGGCGATTGCGGCCTCGCAGGCATCCACAATATCCTTAGACCTTTTTCCATGTACTTCCTCCCGTTCGAATTTTTCCAGGTCGCGGGCTTTCTTCTCGACGTCTTCCATTAATTTTTGCTGTTCCGGAAAAAGGGATTGCAAAGCAGCAAGGTGGGCAGCTATCTCCTCTGGTGTCTCCTCCGCTTTCTTCCCTTCAGGAGAATGGTCGGGCAATCGTTCGGCGACGCGCTCGGCGATTGCTTCTTGGCGCCGGTGCAATTCCCCAATATTCCTGATGGCAGCAGTCCGGACCTGCCGGGTTTCCCGTGTTCCGAATTCCGGCCAGGTGAGGCCTTTTTGGATTGCCGCCGGGATGGTTAGTAAATTCTGTAACCCACTTCCTTTCGGACTGTCATCAACCATGACATGAAATTGGCTTGCAAAGATTAACACCCCGATTCCGGCGAGCATGCCTTTAATGACGGCAGGGGAAACCGCACGAAACCACTGGCCAAGCCTGAAAATGCCGGCGGTCAATTGGATTGTCCCAGCGAGCAACACTGCGATGCCGAGCATCTCAAAACCGTACTCTTGGACAAAGTCAAAAATGATGACCGTCAATCCCGCCGCCGGACCACTCACCTGCAAAGGACAACCGGAAATTGTCGCTACGACCAAACCGCCGACAATTCCGGTTATCAACCCGGCAGCCACTGGAACCCCGGACGCAATAGCAATCCCCATACACAATGGCAAAGCCACCAGGAACACAACAATCGATGCGAGAAAGTCAGATTGAAATGTACTGGAAAGGGGTTTCGTTTCCTGCGAACTCATCGTATGAGACTCCAATCTCAGATAGACTCATTAGGTAAGTGTGTAATAAGTGTTAGGGATTTCTATGGAAAGGATCAACAACAAATCATTCGGATTTAAATATTACATGAAAGTAAGGAGAGGTGAAAGCGGGAGTACACAAAAAGAAAATTACCTTAGCAGATTCGTAGCCGGATTCGCCGGAATTCAGTCCTTAAATGATTAGCTGTCAAAAGCCTAAATCTCGCTCGGTTCAACTTGGCGGTCTCCCTTTGGCGAGTAAACTTGGTAAGTAGAGCGGCAAAAATCAATTAAATTCACCGTCATCTCCAGCAGCTCATTTAAATTTTTATCCCCTTTTGCACCTTGCAGGAGTTCATTGGCTCGGGTTAACAAAGGTTCAATGCCCTCTTCCTCTGCGGCGGAAGCCAGATTATTGGCCAACTGGTGCAATGTGTTTCGATCTTGCATGTCGGCAGCAATGGCTAACTTTTCTAACTGAACGCCAATTTTCAAAGCGCTGGGTTTGGACACCTCAGGAAGAACTCGTTCCTTCCTGAATTCAAAATCTGCAATGACTTGAACCGAATGCTCGACTAAATCAGGGTCAAAGCGAGTCCCCGAATCCCGCCGGAGAGTA